>NZ_FXYI02000035.1:0-24748 GCF_900184915.1 Clostridium sp. HV4-5-A1G
AATTACATATATAGAAAGTGGAGTTATATCTATATAATTATAAATTTAAAATTATAACTCCAACTTTCTCATTTAGCTCTTATTATGCATTAGTTATTTATTTTAAAAAGCAACTATGCTACAAGCAAGAAGTTTTGCACGCTCATTAAGGCTATAAACTTGAATATATTCTCTTTCTCCATGATTTAATTCGCCGCGAGCCCCCATAGCACAAACTGATGGGACTCCCGCCATAGTAGTCCAACAAGCATCAGAGCCTCCTCCTACAAAGATCGGTTTTATCTCTGGTTCTATTCCAAGCTTACGTCCTTGTTCTTGAACTACTTTAAAAAGCTTCATTCCTTCTTCTGTTTGTTCCATAGGCATAAATGAAACTTTTTCGTGAGAAATAGTTGTATGAGTTCCTGGTACATATGTCTTTTTTGCAACCTTTCTTAAATCATCAAGAGCTTTTTCTCCTTGTTCACAGGTTTTAAATCTTATATCAATCTTAGGATGTGCCTCCCCAGCAACAGCATTAGCTACCGTACCACCTTCAATAACGCCTACATTATATGTTATGCCTGATTCATAATCTGTTAGATTATGTAAAGCTATAATTTTATGAGCTAACTCTAAAACTGCAGAAGCTCCTTTTTGAGGATCCTTACCAGCATGTACATCTATTCCCTTTACTGTCATGTCAGGATACATTACACCTTTTCTAGCTACAACTACAGCTCCATCGTCTGAACCAGTTTCCATATTGAATACAGCATCTTTCCCCTCTGCCTCTTTGGTAAATAATTCTGGTGTATCTAATACTGGATGACCTGATTCTTCATCACCACAAAAAAGTACAGTAATATTTTTTTCATTCCAATTTAAGTCGTGAAGCGCCTTAAGAGCTGAAAGTGCTATAACTACACCGCCTTTCATATCTAAAACGCCAGGACCATAAGCCTTGTCTTCTTTAATAGTAAAAGGTCTTTTTGCTGCTGTTCCTTTTGAAAAGACAGTATCTATATGACCTATCACCATAACATTTTTCTTTCCAGTACCTTCTTTGTGAGCTAAAACATGAGTACATATTCCTGGATGTTCTAAATATTCAACTTTAAATCCAATACTATTTAATATATCTCCTACAGCATGTGCAACCTTGTCTATCCCTTCCGGATTATCACGACCTGAATCAATATTAACCAATTTTTCTAGTAATAAAGCCATATCATTATTGTATTCGTCAACCTTTTTACTAATTTTCTCTATCATCTTTGCTCCTCTCCTTGTCTTCAGCTATTATGAATATTTTAATATTTTATTTAACTTTTTTGCTGTAAACAGCTTTTTTCACTGTAAACTTATCCATATAATAAATATCTGGATCAAAGCCAATACCACTTCCTTTGGGAACATCAATAAATGTGCCATCAAGCTTAATCATCGGATTAATGATATCATGTGCATAATAACGCTCTGATGCTGCAATATCATTCGGTAAAGTATATCCCCGTAGTGTTGCTGCCGCAATATTATGAGCTCTAGCTATTCCAGAATCCAACATTCCACCACACCAAATGCCAATGCCATTATCATAACCTAACTTTTGAATCTTTTTAGCTTCAGTTAGTCCTCCAACTCTAGCCACTTTAATATTAATGATTCCGCAGCTTTTAAGCTTAATAGCCTTTCTAGCATCTTCCAGTGTTACAATACTCTCATCCAAACAAATCTTTGTTTTTATTTGGGACTGTAATTCAGCATGATCGACTATATCATCATGAGCTAAAGGTTGTTCAATCATTATCAATCCAAGTTCATCCAATTTTTTAAATGTATCAACATCATCTAATGTATACGCTGAGTTAGCATCAGCCATTAACATTATATCTCCAAATTTCTTTCTAACAGCTGTCATATACTCTACATCTTTGCCAGGTTTGATTTTGATTTTAACCCTGTGATAGCCATCTTCAATATATCCTTTAACTGCATCTAATAAGCTTTGAACATCTTTTTGAATTCCAATACTAACCCCTGTTTCGACCTTGTCCTTAGTACCTCCTAAAGCTTTAGCTAATGGCAATTTATTTTCTTTTGCATATAAATCCCAAAGTGCACAGTTAATTGATGATTTTGCCATTTCATTACAACGGTATCTTGAAAACAATTTAGATGTTTCATCTGGATGTTCCATTTTAACTGCTAACGTTTGTGGAATTAATGAATTTTCTAATAGTGCCCAAGCACCATCAATAAATTCTTCATTGTAATATGGTTTTGCAAAAGTTGAACACTCGCCATATCCAACATTGCCATCCTCATCATGGATTTCCACAATTAAGCAATTTTTAAATTTCATTGAATCAAAGCTTGTTTCAAATGCTTTTTTAAATGGCATTTGAACTTGTCTCATTACTATTTTGTTAATTTTCATAATACCCTTACTCCTTTTTAAAAATTATATTGTTTCTATCTCAAATTTCTCAGCATTTTTAGATTTTTTTCTAATTTCATTACTGTTTAACGTAAGTGAAACAACAAATGCAACCCCTACTGAAAACACTAAAAATAGAAAAGCTGCATTATAGGATCCATTAAACATATCAACCAAGAAACCCATTGCAAGCGGAGAAATAAAACCCGCCATTTGGCTTCCAAAATTCAGCAATCCAATTGATGAACCATAATTATCTTGTGTTATTATTTTGCTAAACAATGCGTACGTAGATGCAAATGTAATTGACTTGAAGAAATAGGTAATTACTTCAAAAATAATAACCGAAGCAAGCGATTCGGCATTATACATTTCGAAAACAAAAATCATAGTTAATAAACTTGAAAGAGCAATAATAAGTTTTTCTTTATTCTTGAAAAACCTGTCCATAATCCAACCACTGCTAAAAGCGCCTATACCTGCACCAATAAATGGAAGTGGTACCAAGTAAGAGATACTCTTTATGTTAATGTCACGCACTTTTAATAAATAAGTTGGCATCCATGAATCCAAACCTTTATTTACCATACTAATTCCAAGTGCAATAATAATAAATTGCCATACCATTTTACTTGTGAGTATACCCTTCCAATCAACTTTCTTATTTATCTTTTTATCATCACTTATAACCTTGCTTTTTCTAATTGGACGAACTGTAAGATAATAAATAGCTACAAACGCAATGCCTAAAATTCCAATTATGTGGAAAGTCGCTCTCCAACCCAAGGCAATAATAAGCGGCGCCACAATTATAGGAGCTATTGCACTGCCCACATAGTTGGAAGATAACATACTGGACGTTGCCTTTGAACGATCCCTATAATCAAAAACTTCAGATGTTTCCGACAAACTTGCAGCTGTATAAGGCCCTTCACCTATTCCAAACATAAAACGAATTATAAGTAACGATGTGAATGACCAAGAAAACCCAGTAAACATAGTGAATACTGACCACATTAGGATAGAAATGATAATTACCACTTTAGAACCAAATTTATCTGACAGCCACCCCCCTGGGACTTGTATAAAGGCGTAGCTTATATAAAAAGCACTTAAAACCAGCCCTGATTGTGATGCATTTAATCCAAAATCTTTACCTATAGATGTAAGTGCAATATTCATTGCTGCTCTATCGACATACAGTATACAATAGGCTATATAAAGCAATGCAAATATTAAATATTTCGAATTCTTTTTTGTCATTCTAATTAAATTTCCCCCTCATTTATATCAAATCAGCTATTTACAAAGCCATAGAACTATTAAAGTTCAGTGTTTTCCAATTTATATTAAAAATCTTTTCCGAATTCTTTTATCAAATAATAACTTGACTTAATACCATTAATGAATACACATTTATTCATATTTTCATTAGGTGCGTGATTATTTTGATCTGAATTTGCATAAGGTATAGTTAACGTTGGTTTCTTTAAAATATCCGTCCATACATAATTGGGCACTGTTCCAGCCATAACTGGCTCCACAATGGCTTTTTTATCTGAAGCAGCTTCCAGCGCTTTAATAGCTGTTTGAATATAAGGTGAATTTGAATCAGTCATAGTTGGTGGATATGATACAAATTCTCGTATAGTTGCAAATGGTGAAAATTCTTGTACTACTTTCTTAATATTAGACATGATTTCAACAGGATTCTGCTTTCTAACTAAACGTATGTCAAATTTTGCAACAGCCTCACTAGGTATAATATTTTTAGCCCCTTCTCCAGAGTATCCTGAATAAATTCCAGAAATATTAAAGGTTGGATTAAACATAAGTAAATCATAATATTGCCGTTTATTAAATTTAATTCTGGAAACACCAAATCTCTTTTCCACACTCGACTTGCCATAGGGTATTGCATCTATCCATTTTTTCTGCAGCTCAGTTGGCTTAATAACACCATCATAAAAATGTGGAATAGTAATACAGTCCTTATCAAATGAATATAATTTATTGATAATCTTGTTCAGCAATATAACTGGATTTTTAATAATATTTCCAGCATTTCCAGAATGGTTATCAAAATCAGATACCTTTACTTTAATTTCAAAACAAATTAGTCCTCTATTTCCCAGTCTCAAAACGGGTCGTCCAGATTCATGTATAGATCCATCAACAACCACAACAAGATCTGTATCTAAGAGAGTATCTCCATATTCTTTTACAACATTAGGCAAATGTACACTTCCCTGTTCTTCTTCACCTTCAACAAGAAATTTTATATTAAAAGGAAATTTTTTATGTAACTTTAAATAGCTATACATACCTAAAATTTGTGCAATTAACTGTCCCTTATTATCCCCAATACCACGGGCATAAAACTTGCTGTCTTTTTCTGTAAGTTTAAATGGATCTGAATTCCACTTATCTACTGGTTCTGGAGACATTACATCATAATGCCCATAGAATAGTACAGTAAATGAGCTTTCTCCCGGCATACTTGCATATATTGCTGGATTTCCATTTGTCTTTAATATTTTAGTTTCAGTGTTCAACAAATTCATAAAAAGTGATTGAACATAGTCTACGGTATCTTGTATACCTTCACCGGTTGAACTCACCCCTTTCTTAGTAATCAATTCTTCAAGACTTCTTCGAAAAAAGTCAAAATTGTTTGAAACAAATTCATCAATATTTGCCAAGTTTAAAATCCCCCTTTTCATTAGGCGTTAACCGCTGTCAAAACTTTCAGTCCGTTATAAATTTAAAATTAAATAGCAAAACAATTTAACTACTTTTAATTTTAGTGCAAATATAATGTCTCTAAAACGTCTTAAATTTGACTTAAACAATAAAAAACATTGCATTATCTCCACGAGATATTAAACCTATTTTTAATACACAGACAATAATTTTACCGTCCTGTTCACATATAAGGCCAAAAAAATGCAGTCATTATAAATATTTATAATGACTGCAAATATCTTAATATTAAAAACTATGAATTCCCAAACTAAAATTTATCCTACCAACTGGCAATTCTTCTTTAAGGAATTGAAATTTTCAACCAACTTATAACCTGTTTCCAAAGCACGTTTATTTAAATCTTCTGTTCCCTTCGGAACCCTGTTTAACACAGCAGCTTCCAGAGATTTTTTTGAAGCAATGTGTAAAATGCCATTAATAGCTCCAATCGAAATTATATTGGCTACCATCGATTTACCTATTACTTTATTGGCAGTTTCCAATATAGGAATTTGCACAACTCTCTCGGCTCTATTAGTACCTGGAACTATCACAGATGAATCTACAAGCAGTATCCCTTCACTATCAAGTGATCCAATATATTTATTACAGGATTTTTGTGTTAAAGTCAAAAGCAAATTCGTTTTCAGAACCTTTGGAAAATCAATTTCCTCATCACTTATTATAACTTCAGCCTTGCTGGAACCTCCTCTGGCTTCTGGTCCATAAGACTGGGATTGAACAGCTTTTTTACCCTCCATTATTGCGGCTTCTGCCAAAATAACTCCGCCCAGGATAAGTCCCTGCCCTCCTGAACCCGTCAACCTCAATTCCAATTTATTGCTCATAATTCATTTCCCCTTTATAAATTACTTATTTTACAAATCTATCTATTATTTTCTGATATTCTTCAGTATACTCAGGTTCTGTAGTGTTTTTAAACTCACCGATTAAAAACTTCCCTTCAAGTTTTTCTGGTGAAAGATTTTTTGCTGCATCAATGCTTACAGCATTATCTCTTTGCCATTTCATCATGTTTACAGCAGAACCCTTTTTATTTTTTCTTCCATAGTATGTAGGGCATATGCTCACACCCTCTATTAATGAAAACCCCTTATTCCGGATACCTTTCTCTATAAGAGAAATCAACTGCTTCGTATGATAAACAGTACCTCTGGCTGCATAAGTTGCTCCTGCACCTACAGCGAGCTGCGGAATATCAAAAGGTTTGTCAACTGTACCATAAGGTGCAGTAGTTCCCTTATCACCCCTCGGTGTAGTTGGTGAATACTGTCCGCCGGTCATTCCATAGATATTGTTGTTAAAAATAACCGTTGTAATGTCAATATTTCTCCTGGCCGCATGAATCAGATGATTCCCTCCAATAGCTGCAGCATCACCGTCTCCTGAAATTACAATAACCTCAAGCTCTGGATTTGCCAGTTTCACTCCCGTGGCAAAAGCCAATGCCCTGCCGTGAGTAGTATGGAGTGTGTTAAAATCCATATATCCTACAGCTCTTGAAGAACAGCCTATTCCAGATACAATACATACTTTATTTTTGTCCAGTTTTAAATTATCTATGGCCTGTATAATAGCTCTCATCAATATCCCATGTCCGCATCCCGGGCACCATATATGCGGTAAATTTTCCATTCTTAAATAATTTTCAACCAGTGTACTAGCCATTTTAAATTACCTCCCTGATTTTAGATAGTATTTCCTGGGGGGTAATAACTTCACCGTTGATCTTTCCTATTTTAAAAATACTCGATTTGTTCTTCACAATTCTCTCGACTTCCAGAGCTAACTGTCCGTGGTTAAGTTCTGCTACAATTATATTCTTAGCCTGTTTACTAAGTTCTTTAACTGCCTTTTCCGGAAAAGGCCAGATAGTTATGGGCCTGAACAATCCAACTTTTAGGCCGCTTTTTCTTGCCTGTTTTACTGCACTTCTGGCGCTTCTTGCTGTCCCTCCATAGGAAATCACTACAGTTTCGGCATCTTTCATATAGAGTTCATCATAGGTTACAATATCATCTATATTGTCTTCAATCTTCTTTAAAAGCCTATTACAGAGAACATCAGCTACTTCAGTGCTGTTAGTTGTGAACCCTGATTCAGTATGAACAAGTCCTGTAACATTAAACCTGAATCCTTCTCCAAAAACTGCCATAGGAGGAACAAGCTCCCCTTCTTTAACATGGTAAGGCAAATAATCCTCATCACCTTTTTGAGGCTTTTTGCGGTTGATAATCTCTAAATTTTCCGGTTCAGGAATTTCGATTCCCTCTCTCATATGGGCCACAATTTCATCCATTAATAATATGACGGGTGTTCTATATTTTTCTGAAAGATTAAAAGCCCTGACTGTTAAATCAAAAGTTTCTTTGACTGAAGAGGGTGTTATCACTATTATTGGATGATCTCCATGAGTGCCCCACCTTGCCTGCATTACATCCCCCTGGGATGGTGACGTTGGGAGCCCCGTGCTAGGGCCGTGCCTCTGTACATCTACAATTACACAGGGTATTTCGGCCATTGCTGCATAGCCTATATTTTCCTGCTTTAGCGAAAACCCAGGCCCGCTTGTAGCTGTCATTGATTTTACTCCTGTAAGTGAAGCACCTACAGCCGCAGCCATCCCTGCTATTTCATCCTCTGTCTGAATAAATTTTCCTCCCACCATAGGTAATCTTTTAGCTGAAAGTTCTGCTATTTCAGTAGAAGGTGTTATCGGATATCCTGAGTAAAACCGCATTCCTGCTGCAATTGCTCCTTCTACACAAGCTTCATTTCCCTGCAGCAGTTTAATATTGTTTCCCATCTTTATTTACCTCCCAAAAAAATTGCATAATCAGGACAGCGCAGTTCGCATAGGCCGCATTTTATACATTTATCCTCATCTGCAATTGAAACCTTCCCATTTTTTAAAATCAGTACACTTTTAGGGCAGAATTCCACGCATATTCCACAGCCCTTGCACCAATTTTTTTCAAGCTTCAGATGCACATCATCTTCTACGCTAATCAATTTAAACATTACCTCTTTTCAAAAACATAAATTCTTATATTGCCCTTATTGGCTAAATTACTTTTTAAAATAAATTTTTTGAATTTTATAAAACCGCATACAATTGCAAGTTTTATTTTATTTCCACCATATGAAAATAGCTTCCACTAAATTATGTTTAGTATATCACACTCTTTTTGAATTTTCAACTTCATTATCAGTATCAATAAGAGCATTTTTACTGAAAAATACAAGTTTAGCGTCAAAATTTACTTATACTGTATTAAACGCGCTGGATGTTCTTTCATTTTTCAAAATTAAAATTGATAAGTTCTATACATTTTAAGTCCACATTAATATTGTATAAATTTTGTTATCATTTCTTGAATTTTTATATACATACATTTATAATTTAACCTATATAATATAGTAATTGTATCTTTAAAATATAGTAATTATATCCTTAAAAATACAATTACCGAAATCAAATAACTTCACAAAGGAGGCTAAAATGAATCTAACAGAATTATCCGTAAAGAGGCCAGCTGCAATAACGATGTTAATACTTTTCCTATTAGGTCTTGGTATATTTGGCTACACCCACATTGGGGCGGATCTTCTGCCATCTATCGATGTGCCTATAATCTCTATATCCACTACATATGCCGGTGCCAGTGCTGAGGACATCAAAAGTGATGTAGTAAAACCCATTGAAAATGCCGTTTCAGGTATAAGCGGCATTGATAAAATTCAATCTACATCCAGAGAAGGAATCGGACAAACTATTATAACCTTTAAAAGCAGCGCAAATATGAACACAGCCTTTTTAGACGTACAAAAGGCCATAGACAATGCCCAATCTCAACTTCCCAAAAATGCGGACAAGCCTGTATTATTTAAAATAGATACAAATTCCATGTCCGTATTGATGCTGTCCATATCAGGGAATGTATCCCAGGATGAACTCTACAATGAGGCAAATAATATAGTTGAATCTCTTCAAAAAGTGCAGGGTGTTGGAAATGTAACTCTACAGGGAATACAAAAAAAACAGCTTATAATAAAGTTGAACAAATCTGCCATGGAATTCAACGGTGTAAATGCAAATACACTGATTTCAAAATTGCAGGCTGACAATATAAATATTCCTGCCGGACAGATAAAACAGGAAAATTTAAATCAATCCGTAAGAGTTATGAGTGAATTTCAAAATATAGATGAAGTCAGGAACTTATTGATACCCACTTCCGCCGGAGGTACAGTTCGTCTTTCTGACATAGCAGATATCAACCTGGAATATCCTGAAGAAAATCAGCATATGAGGATCAACGGTAAAAACACTATAGGAATAAGTGTTCAAAAACAAAGTGATGCAAATGTAGTAGAGGCCGTAGACAATATAAAGGCGGAACTTGAGAAAATTAAAAAGCAGCTGCCAAGTGGCATTAAGCTTGAAACTGCCTATGACAGCACTACATTTATAAAGTCTTCTCTTTCCCAGATAAAACATACTTTACTAGAAGGTATATTTACAACAGCTATAGTACTATTGATATTTTTAAGGAGCTGGAAATCTTCACTCATAGTTCTAGTGGCAATACCAACCTCCCTTGTATCCACTTTCTTCATGATGTACGTTCTTAAATTTACCATGAATATGATGTCTCTAATGGCACTATCTCTCTGCATAGGTATCCTTGTGGACGATTCTATTGTTGTACTGGATAACATACAGCGGCATCTGGCCATGAAAAAGGATCCAAAATCCGCTGCCATAGATGGACGTATGGAAATAGGACTTGCAGCCATTGCAATAACCCTCTGCGATGTAGTTGTATATACTCCTGTGGCGTTTATATCTGGTATGGTAGGTCAATTTTTCAAGGAATTTGGTCTTACTATAGCTGTTGCGTCATTGTTTTCCCTGTTTGTATCCTTCACAATAACTCCTATGCTGGCATCCAGATTCTTTGGCAAAGTAGATGACAGACGCAAGTTATCCTCTGAAAGGCTGGAAAGATTCAAGAAGGGCAGGTTATACAAGATTTTCAATGCAATTTCCTCTTCCATAGATAACGTAACTGTGGTATATAAGAAGGCCCTTATATGGTGTCTGGATCACAGAAAAAGAGTGCTTTTACTCAGCATAGCAGGCCTAGTAGGCAGCATTTTGCTGATACCAGCGGGTGCCATTGGTACTGAACTCATGCCAGTTACGGATCAGAGTATGTTTACCATAAATATGACTTTTGATTCAGGCTCTACCTTAAATCAAATGGATAAAGCTGTTAAACAAGTTGAGGATCGCCTTCATAAAGTTCCCGAAGTATCCATGTATTATTCTTCTATAGGCTCTGATATAAGCAGTATAACAGGAGGAGGCAATACAAACTCCGCAAGCATATATGTAGAACTTAAACCCAAAAGCGAAAGAAAAAAATCTCAATCGGAGGTAGCAAAAGAGGTTAGAAACTGGGGTGCTTCTTCTCTATCCGGAACAGATTTTTCTGTAACTGAATCCGATACGGGAACCGGAAGTTCCAAACCCATATCAATCCAAATATTAGGTAAGGATACTGATACAATAAATGAAATATCCAGCAAAGTTGAAGACATAGTTAAAAACACTCCAGGAATTACAGATGTAAGCAATTCCTCTAAAGTCAGTGAAAGTGAATTGAGAGTGCAAATAGACAAATTGGCTGCTTCCCAGTATGGAATATCCACATCGGACATATCATCAGTACTCAGAATGGCAATTCAGGGTTCCTCCGGCGGTATATACAGAACAAATGGAAATGACTATGATATAACAGTAAAATTTCAGGATGGAGACATAAAAACTCCGTCAGATATAGGATCTATAAATGTACTCAATCAATCAGGTACATCTATACCACTAAATGAAATTGCCACTGTAGTAAAAGCAGATAGTCCACAGTCCATATCAAGAGAGGACAGACAAGACGTAGTTACCATATCTGCAAATATCCAGGGAAAAACTCTTGGAGAGGTAAATAAAATTCTATCTAAAAAATTGAAGTCATTTTCCATGCCGAACGGATACGAGATCAAATTTGGCGGAAATCAGGAGGATATGGCAGACAGCTTTACATCTCTTATAGAAGCATTGATTATTTCATTAGTTTTAATTTATATGATACTTGTTGTGCTCTACGAATCATTCCTCACCCCTTTTATAAGAATGATATCTCTGCCCTGCGCCCTAATTGGAGCCTTTGGTATATTGGCCATCACAGGAAAAACTTTAAATATAATGTCCATGATAGGACTTATAATGTTAGATGGTCTGGCATCTAAAAACGGCACTCTCCTAATTGACTATACAAATACACTCATGAAACGTGGAAAGAATTTAAGAGAAGCTCTAATAGAATCCGGTGAAAGAAGATTAAGACCTATCATAATGACTTCTGCAACTATGATTGTGGGTATGCTTCCTTCCGCTTTTTCCATAGGAGAAGGCAGTGAAATGAAATCAAGTATGTCCGTTATAGTTATTGGAGGTATGATTGCTTCCACTATTTTTACCCCTATAATATTGCCTATAGTTTATACATTGATGGATGATTTAAAGAACCACATATTCAAAAAGAAAAAACATGTAGAAATTGAGGAGGTATAATTATGAAGCCTAATATTTTTAAATCCAAAAAAATTATATGGAAAATAGTATTGCTTGTATTAATAGCTTTAATGGTATTTGCCATAGTTCACAATATAATTAAAAATAAAAAAACAGAATCTCAGAATCAAATTAAAAACGTAAAAGTAATTCAGGCAAAACTCGGTTCCATATCTACGACTGTAGATTATCCTGGAGAATTGGATGTAGATAAGCAAGTTTCTATATCTCCTAAAACACCTGGCAAAATCCAAAATTTAAATGTAAAAGTGGGCAGTTCAGTAAAAAACGGTGACATACTGTTTACCCTTGATTCAAGTTCGCTGCAGGCTCAGCTGGAACAGCAACAGGCAGGTGTAGATTCCGCCAACGCCAATTTAAATAAAACCCAGAGTTCCGGAGTTGAACAGCCTGTAGTACAAGCCCAACAATCTTTAAAAACAGCACAGATAAATTACAATGATGCAAAGACCAACTACGATAGAACCAAAAGTCTGTATTCTGCCGGTGCCGTGGCAAAGCAAGATTTAGACAATGCCAGTACAAAATTAAACACTGCATCTGCTGCATTATCTGCTGCACAGCAGAATTTAAATTTATTAAAACAAAAAGTTGGTCCTGAATCAGTTGCAGTTGCCCAAGCTCAAGTAGATCAAGCAGAAGCCGGTGTTAAATCAATTCAGTCCCAAATTGACGATACTATAATCAAATCCCCTCTTTCTGGAATTGTATCAGCTGTAAATATCCATGAAGGAGAAATTTCTCCCACGGCAGAACCATCCATAACCATACTGGACTTAAGTTCAACTATTGCAAAGGTCAGCTTACCTGACAGCATGCTTTCCAAAATTAAGGTAGGACAATCCATAGATATAACTATTCCCTCTGCCAAAAACAAGAAGGTCTCCGGCACTATAGACAATATATCTTCCAACATAGACAGCAAAACTCAAAAATATCTGGTTAAAATAAAAATAAACAATTCTGATGGCAGTTTAAAACCAGGTATGTTTTCTAAAATATCATTTGCCGATAAAAGGAAGGATAATATACTTGTAGTGCCCAACGAGGCCATAAAAGTTGAAAATGGAGTTTCTTATCTATATACAGTAAAAAATAGCAAAATAAAGAAAGTATCTGTAAATACGGGACTTTCAGATGATAAAAACACTGAAATAGTATCTTCAAAAATAAATCCAGAAGACAACATAGTATTGGGTGGATTGACTTTCCTCAATGATGGTGACAAGGTTAAAGTTTTAAATTAACTTAAAATTATAAACAGATTTAAAAGACATGAACCAGCTAAAATGGTTCATGTCTTTTATTATATTTTCTTAAATTTTAAAATTAATGTCACAAATTAACTCTAAATCATATTATAAATTAAGACTAGAATCCTGTACCTTACATTCAAAAATGGCACCATTAAAAAGGTGATGCCTAAATATCAAGTTCTCTTTAAGTTCAGGTGGAGTGAGTATTTCTCCATCTGAATCTTAAAGTAAATCATTCAAAAGTAAAACATTGCTTACTCCTAACTTTAAAAGAAATTAAAATGTTAGCAATGTGGTTCACCATATAAAATATGGTAATTTCCTATTATTTATGGAAAGGAGTTGAAGTATATTGAGCAGACACCACAGAAGTCATTCTAGAAGACAGCGTTCAAATATCAAAGACATTAACGATGAAAGCTATTATATTGACGATGAAAGATCAATTAAAAATTATGATCCCACAGACATAGATGAAAATCAAGAAGAAAGTAATACTACAAATTCAAATGATGAAAACACCTTAAATAACCTATCTGAAAATACTTCTATTGTTGGAGTTAACAATTCATCTTACAGCAACCATGAAAAACATCATTCTAATAGCCGCACTAGTATAAGATCCATTAGTTTTATAGATAACTTAAAAAAATATATAGGAAAGACAGTAACTGTATATACAACTGGTGGGGATTCCTGCAGATATAATTTTACTGGAACATTATTAGGAGTAAATAATTATTTTATAAGACTTGCAATTAAATCATGCCCATCTCCAGTTTATCAAACAAGAACTAATTTCAATGATAATTTAGATATCTCCAGCGATCCCTATTCTTCAGCTGACAATTGTAATTCAGAATCCAACCCATGCCCCGAAGATACAAACAGTGGTACCATAGCAGATATACCTATTGATAAAATTGCTGCTCTTCTTCGCAGCAATTTTTAAAAAAATGTAAGGGGTCTGACCCCCTTACAAAAAATGTAAGGGGGTCAGACCCCTTACATTAGTGAATGAATAACTCCATCTCTGCATTGATTTGGTGTAATCACATATGGTATGCTTTTGGAATCCCTCATATTGTGAGCCCCAAGGAACCCCCCCGGCTCATACGGGAACATGGCAGTATCATACATATTTCCCAGAGCGGATACAATCTTTACAAGGATAACTTTACGCTTGCCCGGCCGCATAACATCGTTGAACTCTTCTCTTGTATAGGGCATATTATCCAGATTCACAAGTGCCTTCCGGATTTCCTGGACAATCCGGTCTGCTGCCCGATGTCCCGCCATAACACCTTCTGCCGTTCTTCCTTCACCCTCTTCAAACAGCACATCAACATGAAAGATATAATCAGTTGACTTTGGCGTGCCGGCACGGTCCAATACAACCTGATTTTTCAGTATTCCTTCTGAAGAACCAATATTGCAGGGCTGAAATCCGCTCTTATCCTCAACACCAGTTATCATGACGGTTATTCCTGAAAGCAAATGCGTAACGCCCTCCCCCAGTTCTCCCCGCACCTTGCAGGCAATGGGAGAGTAGTCCAAATTTGAATTGACAAATATATCATAATTTCCCGGCTCAATAATGCTGACCTTGATATCCTTGATCCTGGGTTCCGATTGAATAAGACTCTTTTCAATTCCCTTTCGTATAGTCAGCACACTATGGTCAATCTCTGTCTTATCACCCAAATGGACTTCATTAATGTGAAATACTTTGCGGGTCAGCCTGCGGAGATTCTGTTCCTGTTCATCCGGTGCCGTATCTAGCGGTTTTCCGGCTTTCCGGAGCTTATTTTTCACCAGTGCAACAGCCTTCATTGCGTCATAATCCGTCAGATTGTTCTCTCCCACAACGCAGGATTCATATCCGGATTCACTTTTATTAAAATCTATGATACAGTCCACGTAGCTGTTGGTGCAGACAAGCCGTCCCTGCTGGGCGATATAGCTGAGTCCAACACTGGGAATTCCCCGTATACCGAGCTGCTCAATTACATTGACAAAATCCACATGATGATTTCCCCATCCATCAATTGCAACAATTGCAGCATCTGCACGCATAACCTGTGCTATATCAGCCACCCGTTTTGCCGTATAAATTTTGTCATCGCAGACTTCGGATACACCATCTACAATAATACCTGTGAATTCAATATCTTTTTCCTTTGAAAGTGCCTCCGTTGCCGGACACCGGAAGTGATGCAGTGTTGTCATTTTAATACTTGGCCCCAGCCCCATAATATACCTCCATTCTACATAATTCCTTATTCTGTATCTATAACGAAATTTACACAAGGAGGCTCGCCATAATATGGCAAGCCTCTTTGTAGTATTTTAATAAAACAGATTTATACGTTATGACGGTATTCGTAAGGCAATACTTTTGTCTGATTAAAACTTGGACAATCACGAACCCATTCCAGAGATTCTTTTACGATTGCTGTCTGCATTTCCACATTGTTTGGTTCGCCGGCATTTGATCCTATTGGCACATGAGGAGCTGTAATTCTAGGTGCTCCCTGCTGTCTTGCAATAGGAGGCAGTGCAGCAATTACGCAACAGCTCATGCCTGCTTCTTCGCAGCATCTGGTAACAATTGTTGCTGAACGATGGCAGGTTCCGCATCCACCTGTGCAAAGAACGATATCTACACCCTGTTCCCTTAACTTTCGGGCAATTTCCGGACCTGTCTCATTTCTGAATTTTTCAACATTTCCACCGCCGCCCATGAATGTATAAGTCTCCTTGGGCAGAGAGCCAATAAATCCTTCGTCTACTAGTTCATGAAGACGATCTATTGGAAACATAGCATTAACGTCTTTATTGATATCGGAGTTATCAAATCCGCCATGCGTTACCATCAACTGATCAGACGGCGTATCAAATGGAATTACACGATAAGAGAAATCACCAGATGTATTATATGGTGTCTGGTCTTTTTTATGAATTCCACCTGCTGTAATAAAAGCAACCTTGCACTCATTTAATGGTTTTTTCAATTCTGTAAATACTGGTTTCGGTGTAACCGGTACAAAGATCTCGGATTGCATTCCTTTTTTTGTTGTTAAACTCATTGTTTTTCCTCCTTAAATTGATTTTGCTGGGATATCCCGTTTGCCAATCACTTTCAAACAACTGAAATAAAACTCCACATTCTGTCCCTCTTCCATTGTAACTGGTGTAAATGCCCAACGTCGCGGCACTCCTATGGTTCCCAGATTATT
The DNA here is from genome assembly GCF_900184915.1 of Clostridium sp. HV4-5-A1G. Classification (NCBI taxonomy): domain Bacteria; kingdom Bacillati; phylum Bacillota; class Clostridia; order Eubacteriales; family Clostridiaceae; genus Clostridium; species Clostridium sp. HV4-5-A1G. Next base: position 16,339 of record NZ_FXYI02000035.1, read on the forward strand.
CATTATTGCCACCTCTATGGCAGTATCATTTACCTGTGTTATTTTCCCTCCCAGTAAGCATGGAGTTATCTCATGATCCGTTTTCATATCCGAGCAGTCATAATCATATGGTTCTTCCACCACCTGAATATAGCTGAAATAAAATTCAAGCTCATGACCGATGACCAGAGCTTCATCGCTCATAATCAGACGCTTTGGAACCGTAATAACTCCCAAACGGCCATGAAGATGAACCTTTACCTGATCTTCAGACAACTCTTTCACAAGTCCTCCCATTTTCACGGGATTAATTATATAATCATAATCCATTAATGCAATGTTCCACTTTCAACAAGTTTTGTTTCTGGGAGCCCTAAAATCTTGTTGTTTGCATTAATAACATCATTGTTCCATTTCTTTTCAGCAGGTTTGATTTCCACGCCCTCCATTTTATTCTTCAGCATCTGGATTGCACGTGCAGCTACTTCTGGAGTTACACATGAGCAGCCTGCAATATCATTTTCAAATCCGCCCTTATCCATGTTTTCTTCAACCATTGCTGTAGCATATTTATTACCAACTACCAATTGACCCTGATATGCACAGAAGGATACACCAACTACCGGGATACCTCTCTTTCCTGCCTGGCCAATGTGCTGAATGAAATCAATATGGTTATTTCCAAAACCTTCTGTTGTGATGATGGCTCCATCAAGATCCAGTGATTCAAGCATAGAACCAAGTCTTTCGGATACCCAGAGTTTTTCATCGTTAACCTGTGGTGATCCAACAAAGATAACACCTACCAGATCCAGCTCATCATCTTTTGCCAGACCTTCTACCAGAGGTTCTCTGATGTAATGACGCGTCATTTCTTTTGTTGCAGGTCCAATGCAAGTCAATGCATGTATGGATCCGTCTCTTACCTGATTTGGCGTTAATATAATTGGAACATTACCGCAGTCTACATTCTTCTGTCCACCAAGAACTCCGGAAGGCTCTCTCGGGCAGATAATATTATCATGCATAGCTCCCTGTCCCATAATTTCTTTTACTAATACTACACGGGGATTTCCTTCTCTACGCACGTCTTCACAGATTTCTTCACGAACAACTTCACCTTCATAATTTTTGAGCTCATCACGAACTGCCTGAATAATGTGGTCCTGGCATTTATGTGCAGCAAATGGACCTGGTCTTGTCATGCCTGACAGTCTTTGAACAACTGCATGGCAACGGATAATAATATCATTTTCATCTGCGCATCCCGGATGTCCGAAATACATCTTCTCATCCAGATATCCTTCGGAGGAACCAAACTCATGAATCTGCACGCCGTCTTCATCTACACCGGTAAGCATGAATACAACACCATCAGCAACCTTTGTGATACCTTCGCCAAGCTCCCCTTCAACTTTTGTAGCAATTGGGCAAACATCCATGATTGTATCTGTATAGATATGCCTTTCATCTGGATGAATAACGTCCAACTTAAGCCTCTTGCACAGCACATCTTCTTTTACTGCACTCTTAACAATGTCTTCATCAATAGTAATAACACCATCTTTAATGAAAGTTTTGCTACCAAGCTTTACATCTGAAATTTTAATGTGCTTTTTCACAAGCTTATGAATGACCTTTTTCTCTCCAATTTTCTCTGCCTCTTCAACAGGTACTGCAGGTGCTGCTCCGGCAAATACTGGTACATCCAGCTTTAAACCTTCAAATTTTTCTGCCTTTCCAATTTCAATGTGAATCATTCCATTACCTCCTACTGACTGGATTTCCGAAACCTTTTCGATTTTCTGTGGTGCTTCAGATTCATCTACTTCTTTTACTTCTTCTACCTCATTGATCTTATCAAGTACATCTTTTGTAATCGGTGTAAGGGCCTCAACATCCTCCGTCAGTGTACTTCCGATTACCTGCTCAATACGCAGACCATTCGGACTCAATTTTAGGAGACCCGCATCCTGCATATCGTCAAATAATTCTGGATCTTCCAGATCTGCTGCACTTATGACCAAGCCTTTTTCTCTTCTGCAGCAAAATATTGCAGGATCTTTCAAGTGCTTCTGCAATGTTTCTTTTGTAATAGACATTTTTTGATTCCTCCCTGCTCTTATTTTCTAAATCTTCTTATCATCTTGCAATTAACAGCGCACAATCACACCGTCAGTACAATGATAAGCAAATGATTTTAACTATAGGCATTTTTAATTCCTCCTTATTCTTCTTCTCTTCTGAATCTTCTTATCATCCTGTAATTAACAGCCCGCAGCGCACCGTCAGTACAATGATAAACCGGTAATTTCAGCTGTGGCGCACAGGACATTACAGTATTGGTGCAGTCTGTACAGTTGCTGATGAGCACAGCCTGTGCTCCTGACTTCTTCAATGCCAGCACCTTTTGTACCTGTCCCGGACATTTCCCCGGATTCTCACATTTTCGGGTATTTTTAACTTGTTTTGCCTGCTTGCAGTACTCAACTCCCACTACCTTGGAGCCCATACTTGATGCCTGTTCTTCAAGACGTTCTTTGTTTGCACCGCAGGCACAGACCAAAAGCCCTATCTTTGGCGGTCCCGGCATAAAATTCTCAGCTGCAATAATTCCTCCAGTTGTCTTGATAATCGGTGCCTTCAAAGAAGTCCTCTTGCCGGTAAACGGACCTCCCATAATAAGCTCACCGTATTCGTCGCCAAGTCCTCCTGCCCTTTCCAAGGCCCCTGCTACACTTATTCCAAGCGGAACATCCAGTAATACATGAATAGATGCATTTTCCCTTAGCTTTCCACCTACGGTCACATCCTTGTCGATGAGCGGCTTTTTGTCTTCTACCGCTTCCCGAATACGAAATGTAGTTTCTGAATTAATGACTACTGCATCCGCTGCCATGGGAAGCTGTTCCGGCTCCAGAAGGATTCCAAGCGTCTCTCTTACAATTGCACGCTCTTCACCCATGGGATAAATATTATCCAGTACATGAATGGAAACCCTGCCGTCTGTATTTGCCTTCTCCAGTTTTTCAATGGCTTCTTTATGGATTCCTTTCACAGCCACAATCCCTTTTTCGGCATTGACAAGCTTCATGACAATGGACAGTCCATCCAAAAGCTTTTCCGGTTCCTTTTGGATTCGTGTTATATTGTGTGACAAAATTGGTTCACATTCAGCTGCATTAACGATGACAGTTCCTTTTCCTTCAAAATGGAGATTCAGTTTCACAGAAGTCGGAAATCCAGCACCACCTAATCCTACAATTCCCGATTCTTCAATAAGCTCTCTTGGTGTTGCACCTTGCAAAGGTATGTATTTTGTAAAATCTGTCTCCAATTCTTCAATCACAATCCCATCTGTATCAACAGCTTTCACTCTGCCATCTATACTGGAGAAAATATTGGTTCCCAATGCTCCCTGTGGTTTTTTTGCTATAATCTGACCCCTTTTTACAAAATCATTTTCCTGAACCAGCGCTTCGGATGGAGCTCCAACGTGCTGCTTGAGTGGAAAAACAAAATCCACGACTATTCACCTACTTTCTGAAAAAAGCAGATAATTGTATAAATTGTCATACATTTCTCTGTTTTTTTTGATTTTTTTACACTTACATTTACTCATTCCATACATAATATACTTGATAAAAAATTAACTCTGAATTAGAGCACTTACCTTTTACATTATTATTTAACAGCAATTCGCGTGCCAACCCACATAAAAATCCATCTAAAAAGATACTTTTATATGTAAACCATTGCAAAATCAACAATTTTTCACCTTCCCACTATATTTTTTATATACAGGAAAAAACTCTTGCTCGTTAAAAATTTGTCCAAATCCATACAATATTTTTTTAGCATATTCCGATTATTTTCTTGAACATATTGCTGCTGCTGCTTTCAACGAAATAAAAACAAAGTGTCAATATTAATACACATAGTTCGAAAATTTGACGCTGTTTATAATTAACTCCACCATAAACAAAATACAAAAAAGTGGACTCATTAACAGTAAGTGATAAATTATCTGGTATGTGTATACAAAAAAGACCATTCATTTAGAGTGGTCTTTTTCTTTGCCATTTGTTCTTTTTGCAGGAAGATGGTGAAGCCATGGAATTCTATACTACCGGATATAGCATTGGGGATTTTTCTATATAAGAAAGTCCTTCCTTGCGGGATTTTTTCAACACTTTATTTTATACTCTTGCAATTTATGATATAAGGTAGTTCTTGGTATATTCAGCAGGCTTGCCGCCTTTGATTTATTATTTTTTGTTAATTTCAAAGCTTTTATTATACTATCTGTTTCAAGTTCCTCTATAGCTTTGGTTAAATCCAGTGGATATTCTTTGCGGCGGCCATTTTTCTTTAATTCCGAGACAATATACTCTGGAATAGAACTTTTTTGTATAACCCCATTTTTTGTTGTAACAATAATACGTTCAATAACATTCATAAGTTCCCTTATATTGCCCGGCCACCTGTATTCATTAAGAATACTCAAAGCTTCTTTTTGAATTTTCACTATAGGCTTCGAATTTGCTGATGAAAACTCTTTAATAAAATGTTCTATGAAAATCGGAATATCTCCTTTTCTCTCTCTAAGGGGAGGAAGGTTAATTTCCACAACATTTAGCCTGTAAAATAAATCTTCTCTGAAGTTGTTTTGCTCTACCATTTTTCTTAAATCCTTATTAGTTGCTGATATTACTCTTAAATCAAGCTTAATATTCTTTTCTCCTCCAACTCTCACAATTTCCCTTTCCTGGAGTACTCTAAGCAGCTTTGCCTGCATGTGCAAAGGCATATCTCCTATTTCATCTAGAAAAACAGTACCTCCATTTGCTATCTCAAATATACCCATTTTCCCTTTTTTACTGGCACCAGTAAAAGCTCCTGAGCAATATCCAAAAAACTCGCTTTCAAAAAGTTCTGAAGGAATTGCATTACAGTTCACTGGAACAAAAAGGCCTGTCCTTCCGCTTAACTCATGAATTCCCCTGGCAAAAACTTCTTTTCCTGTTCCGCTTTCTCCTGTAATCATGACACTTGCATGAGTTGGTGCAATTTGTCTGGCCATTTCGATTTTTTTCACTATATTAGGGCTTTTCCCTATAATATCACCAAAAATTCCTGAAATCTTCTTCACTTGATTTTCAAGAAAAATAAGCTTTGAATTTGCATTTTCAAGCTCCGCATATAATTTCTTTACCTCTGCATAATCCCTGTCTGTTGACACTGCCCCTTTAAAAACACCTTCTATATACAATGGCATTGAACTTGCAAGTATGTGAGAGCCTTTTCTGGGTGAATGATATTTATTTTCGATTGGGGCTTCGGTTTTTCTGACATTATTCACAATTGCATCAGGAAAGAATTTCTCAATACTTTTCCCTATAATCTGATCCTGACTAATATCATATAATTTTTCTGCAGCCTTGTTCCAGATAACTACAATTCCGGTTTCGTCTATTACACAGACGGCTTCATAAATGCAATCCATAATAGGTTTTAGTATCCGGTAATCTATGCTGCTAAGTTTTTTTTTAGTATATACTTTTTTCACCCTGTCCTCCATGTTAATCTCTCCATTCTACAAAATATCTTCAACTACTTTTCATCTTACATTAAATGAAAAACAAATTCAATTATGGTATCCGGTATACGTTTATCATTTTTTTTAATCTTTTAATTTTAAATTATAGCAATTAATAATTATTACCTTAAAAAAAGGAAGAGAATAGTTTTTTGCTTTTTACCTTTTATTCTGATTAAAATATAATGGCAATCTACTCATAGTAAAACTTCTTTCTATTACAACCTAAAAACGCCATCTGTTCGATTAATATCGATCAAATGACGTTCTAAATTTGATTATAGAAAGGCTTTTTAATTAGTTGATATTGGTAATTTACTTTTATAACCTATTTATTGAAAGTTTTTAGAACGGCTAATTTTGCCATATCAAATATGGAATTTCTCTCTTCTACTATGGTGATCTTTTCTTCTATACATCTACCGTCTTCACTTAACATAAATAGTGAAGCCAAATTTCTTTTAAAAGAATTATTCATTAAATTTCTAAGCATAGGTTTTGTTTCCTCATTAAAATGAAGTACTTCACACAGTTTTTCAATGGTTTTGTCTATTTGTGTTATATATTTATCCTTCAATAATTTTTTCCTTTTCATCTTATTCAATGCCAATATAGACATCTTTATGATATCATATCTCACTTCAAAATTCACTTCAAAATAACTTTTGCATATAAAAGCTGCAGCTTTGTTCAACTGATTCGCATATATATCTATTTTTTCATCTCCAGTAATAAAAGCAAGCATGACCATGGATGTAGTCTCTATCTTATCTTCTATACTGCTGTCTTCATAATCCACAAAGGCACCATCTGCAAACTGATTTTTGGCAATTACCCGAAGAAGCTTTTCTCTCGCATACTTTTTATCCAAATATCTATTATCACTTGAATACTCTTTTTCATTTTCTTCAGTATTAAAACTCCTATACCAGAATCCAGACTCAACATCTTCATCTATCTTCTCTCCCAATGTAGTTTCATTTACCTTTATGGGTATTATGTTTTTAAGTTGAATCCCAAGCACTGGCTCCTCTCTAAGTTCCATAAATATAAAAGTGGTTTCCGGACTTATAAACCCATTCTGTTTAGAAAGCTCTATAAGTTCTCTTCTCATTTCTTCTCTTTTTTCTCCACGCTGAAATTTCATATTTATCTTTAAAGACCTTATCTTTTTTCTCGCCCATACTTTTTTTAACAGACTGGCATTTTCCTCTGTATTGAAATTGTCTATGTCTATTTTTCTCACATATTCTTTTCCATCAACTTCTCCAATTAGAGTTATTCTTCCTTCAACTCCTCCAGAAACATCGGCAAATATAGAAAATGGTTCTCTATCGTACATATAGTCAATAGTTCTCGGATAAGAGGATTTCACCTGCAGCTTTCCCCAGTCAATCTTTATATTATCTACTTGTGGATTTTGGATCCTATTAAATTGTCTAAGTACTATATCTTCAATTCTCTGATGTGCATCTATAAACTCGGCTTTCCCATAACTCTCATGGGCCAATTTGTTTAAAAAATAATTATTCGCGGAGGAATCTATACCAAAAGCGAATATTCTGTTGTCACCTATGTTATCTTTTACATATTCAAGTATTTCTTCTTCCTCATCTACCAGATCATCTGTAAAAAGCAATATTGTATTGTGAGAACCCTCTTTTTCCAGACTATATTTTATACCTTCAAATATAACTGCATCCTTTTCTATATCAAGGTCATCTATCCATTTAGAAGCCTCCCTCAACGAATCGGCATTGAATTCTATCAATCCGTTTTGGGAAAAACTGGTTAATTTAACTCCCATGGCTATTATATCAAAAGTATCCCCCTCAGACAAATTTCTCAGGCACAGCTGAAGTGCATTCTTTGCCTGTTCTAGTTTCTCACCTTTCATAGTATCGGAAATGTCAATTAAAAATACATAATTTTCCTTTACTTCGTCCTCATAGGGATCTAGTTTTGGCATCATCCTTATATAGACTATACCCTTTTCCTCATCATTTTCCTTGTACTCATATATCATCCCATCTGCCTCAAGAGTTTCCCTTTCATCTATGAAAAGTATAAAATCCTTATCAATAAAATGATAGTTTTCATCCAGACTTATCTTGGCTACTGTATCTCCCTCTCTTTCCACATCTATGGTATGATAAGGACATCTGAAATCAACTTTGCTCAGAGATTCAACTATTATATTGACCTTGAATTCAAAGTCATCCCCCAGCCTTTTTATCCCAAACCTATTTGCAAAGCTATCTTTTAAAGTTTCAATTCTAGATCTGCTTTTTATTATCTTAGGTTCTGAAACTGCTGGAATTGTAAGTTTAAAAGTGCTGTCCTTATAATCTAATTCCTCCACATAGGATAATCTTATTTTCACAGTTTCGCCAGATATTATCTTGCCTATGCCTATCTTAAAATAATGAGGACTGAACTCCTCCAGAGAAAAAATGCTATCTCCATGAATTCGGGCATTTTCATAGATTTGAAAGGCCTTATCTTTTTCTTCCACTACCGCCTTTAAGGTTCTGCCTCCTATTTCTGCTTCAAATCCTGAAATAACCGCTGTAGTTGGCAGTGGGAATATGTAAACTCCCTCTATATCTTCATTACTGCAATTTTGATATAACTGGTTTACTACAATCTCTCCATATCCGGCACATAGGTTTCCCACAATATTAGCTTTTTTTAACAGAATTCCCTCATCATTTCTTCTATTTCTCTTGATATACTGGAACATTTTATGCTTACCCCTTTTAACTTTATTTTATCCAAATACACACTGTATATAATATCCAACTTTATTTATATTATTATATCATATTTACC
>NZ_FXYI02000036.1:0-24578 GCF_900184915.1 Clostridium sp. HV4-5-A1G
TTATTAAATTATATAGTATTATCTCGAAATAGCTTCTTTTTGCTATACAAATCTAAATGTTTTAGACTTTGACTTTCTTTGACCTTAGTTGTATTATAATAACTGTAATAAGGATTACCTCTATGAAAGGTAATCATAACAACATAATAATAATTTATAAGGAGGTATGTGTTATGTTTGATATGGTTCCATTTAGAAGGAATAATTCTTTGGCGAGAGGTGATATATTCGATAATTTTGTGAATTCATTTTTCAATGATGACTTTTTTGCACCGGTTAATGTAAATGGATTTGGAAAGGGATTTAGAGTAGACCTTAAAGAAGATGACGATAAGTATATAGTTGAAGCTGATCTTCCAGGCATTAATAAAGATGCAATAGATGTCGATTATAACAATAATTATTTAACTATATCTGCAAAGAGAGAAGATTCGAAAGAAGATAAAAATGAAAACTTTATAAGACAGGAGAGAAGTTATGGAGAGCTTAAAAGAAGTTTTTATGTTGATAATGTAGATGAAAATGCTATAAGTGCTTCTTTCAAGGATGGAGTTTTGACAGTAAATTTGCCAAAAACTGAAAAAGGCAGAAATAATGTTAAAAAGATAGATATTAAGTAGTTTTTAATCAAAGATGGGTACTACTGTGGGGGTAGTACCTTCTTTTTATTTTATCACATGGGTATATAGGATTTCGCCTTCTGCGTATTTTATCAAAAGGTCTTTAGAATAGCTCATATATTTTTCTAAATTTTTGTCTCCGTTGAAAGAAACTATGTTCATTAGAAGCTTTTTAGTACCTTCTGTTATCATAGCCCTTGTGGAATCAGAAGTAGTGCTTCCAAACTTACCTCTGCTGTCCTCAAACACAGGCATGTTCGACAGATTTACCTGGCCTTTACCTATACCTCTGTAAGATTCTCCCTCATTCCCCAGGGTAAAATAAATTTCCGTATCTATTTTATCCATATCGTAGGAACATACTGAATGAGAAGAGTATATGGAAATTAAATTGTTTATGTCTACTATGTTATTGACTTTATAAAGTCCGTTTCCCTTAACTATACGGCGTGTTAGGGATTCAGAAGAAACTCTGTATCTGCTGGGATCTTTTCCAAATCCTTTATAGGCTTCTCTTGCAGCATGTATGTTGTCGATTTTTGAAACCTCAGGCAGACTGTATAGAGCAGCTATTTTATCTGATAGGAGAGATATTTCTTCTGTCAGTGCAGGGTCTGATTCCTTTACCTTTACCGCTGCTTCTATAGCACCGATGGCAATTTGAGAGCCAATTATGTCTTTTATACAATCTTGAATTTTTATGTTTATCATATTTATATTAAAGTGGCACCCCTTTTCTCTATAAAATGGTTTTATAGAATTATTATAACATATATTACTGGAAACCTGAATTTTCACATTATAGTTTTATTAGTTTTGCCCTTAAGAGAGATCCTTTTATTTTACATCCTGCTATATAGGCAACTACGACTTTTATTATATCAAGCGGAATAAAGGGAAGTACACAGAGGAATATTGCCTTCTGTATGGATATATTTGTTACAAAATGGAATTGGATTGTCCCAGCAGCATAACACATCACCAGGGTACCCATAAGCTCTGCTATGGAAAGTATATGATTTGAATCTTTTTCTGAAATTTTACCTATCAGATAGGCTATTATTGGATAACTTAACAAATAACCCCCATTAGGACCAGCCAGAATTTGAAATCCGCCTGAAAAATTTGCAAAAACAGGTATTCCTATTCCACCTAAAAGTAAATAGATAAGTTGGGACAATGCTCCAAGCCTGCCTCCTAAAATTATGGCTGATAAATATACTGCAAATACCTGCATGGTGATGGGAACAGGAGTAAAAGGCAGTGGTATTGAAATCTGGGCCAGTATAGCTGTTATGGCAGTAAAAATAGCTGCGGTGCTCATCTCTTTAATGGAAAATTTTAAATTCATGGTTACATCTCCTCAAAGTTAATTGTTAACATATAAAATAATAATGGTTAACAATAATAGTATAGCTTCAATTCAAATCTTTGTCAATAAGATGTTCTATATATGAATATATACAAAATAAGCACCTTGTATCAGTGCTTATTTTATGATTTCCACTATATATTATCCTGATCTGTCAAGATCCTAGGGCCCTCGTCTGTTATGGCAATGGTGTGCTCGTATTGTGCGGACAGACTGCCGTCTGCAGTGCGTGCAGTCCAGTCATTACTGTCAACTGTAACCTCATAAGTGCCTGTATTTATCATTGGTTCTATGGTGATTACCATGCCATCTTTTAATTTAAGACCTCTTCCCGGTTTTCCGTAATGCGGCACAGCTACATCATCATGCATTACTTTACCTATACCGTGACCTGTATAGTCTCTTACAACTGAATATCCAAGAGATTCTGCATAGGTCTGTATCTCATGGCCTATGTCGCCTATTCGGTTTCCGACTACTGCTTTATCAATGCCCTTGTAAAGGCATTCTTTTGTAACCTTCATGAGATCCCGGGCTTCTTTTGATATATTGCCCACTGCATAGGACCACGCGGAGTCTGCCAGCCAACCATTTAGGTTTACAACCATGTCGATGGTTACAATATCTCCCTCCTTTAAAGGCTTCTTATTTGGGAATCCATGACAAACTTCATCATTTACAGAAGCACAGGTGGCATAGGGAAATCCCATATACCCCTTTTGTTCCGGACTAGCATGATGCTGCTCCAGATATTTTTCTACAAAGGAGTCTATTTCCATGGTGGTTATGCCGGGTTTTATCATTTTTTTTATTTCCCTGTGGCAGGATGCAAGTATTTTACCTGCTGCTGCCATATAGCCTATTTCCTTTTTAGTTTTTATATATATCACAATTATCGCCTCTATTTTAAAAATTAATGCATAAGCACTTATTATTTTAACATATTATTTTATAAAAAAACTCTTATTGAGTTTCTTTTTTATAATTTTGTATTATACCGTGGATGAAGAGTTATAAGCTGTTCATTATAGTAGCTGCAAAAGCTTTTGCCTTTAGCTCTATATCTGGCACTTCGAATATGGCTTTTGGGTTGTTGGCAGTTTCTGTAATTATTGAATTCGGAGGCAGTCTAAAGCCCTTATTTATATTGAGAGCTCCTATAAGCTGTTTTGCCACAGAATCACTTCCTGAATTTCCAGAAATAACTATTCCAAAAAGGGCCTTATTATAAAAGCTTATTTTATGGTACAGGACAGTTAATCTATTTATGGTGGCAGTTAGATTTGCGCCGATGGAGTCATTATAATTTGGACAAAGCCATACTACCGCATCTGAAGATTCTATGGAAGGTAATACATTTTCTACCATGAAGCCGCCGTAAAAACAGCTGTTTTGTTTGCCGTAATGCAGGCAGAGTCTGTAATGACAACCTTTGCAGTCAAGTATTTTGCCGTTTTCTATCTGCAGCTCTTCTATGGATATCTTTTTTAGATATTTAGAAATCAGGTGCCAGAGATCAAGGGTATTGGATATTTTATGTGGAGATGAATATAAAACCGTTATTTTTTTTATTGCTTCTGAAGCTTCATATTCTGCAAGCCTCTTCCCGAGTTTAGAGCTTAGATTTATACATATTTCTTCCAGTGGAAGCCGGAGGGATTTTTGCCAGGTTAAGAAATTTTTTAAATTGACAGTGGCTTCTACCAGCGGATGCCCTATAAAATTGCAGCCCAGGTTATTTGCCATAAAAATTATATCCTGGGCAGCTCTTTTCGTTCCAAGTTCAGAATTGCTGTGGATGAGAAGTGCTGCAGTGGAGCCTTGGAAAATATTCCTGGATTTTGAATCTAAGTTGTTGAAAAAGTTGAGCATGGGAATGTCAAAATAAGTACTGCTGTCTAGTTCCAGTAAAAATAGTATTTTTTTATTCTGAAAATCGGTATAGTATGCACTGCTTATATAGTGTGCAATATCAAATCCTTCTATAAAACTATCTAGCATTTTCTTTAGTTGAGTGGATATTTTGTCATTTGGGCATATAACATAAACCTCTTTCATGATTTCACCCCCGTAAAGAAGAATTATAGCAAGGCTATGGTTTGAATTTTAACAGCTGTTTGTAGCTTTCTTCCAGTTTGCAAAATAATGGTTCTTTCATATCTTTGTAATATTCTAACTGAGTTCCGTAAGGCAGCAGCCTGTTTCTGCATCCCATGAAAGCTCCCCCAAGAAAAGTACTACTGTAATTCCAGTCGCCCTTTATGGTATTTATGATGGAAAAAGCACCTGAAGATAGGGCAGGAGCAATATAGGGTTTAAAGCCGATTGATCTCATGTAAATATTGGCTTTTTTAGCCTTTTCGGTTAGATAATTCGATATTTCTTCATTGTAATTTTTGATGCTGTTGGCAACTACAAGCCCCTCTCCATGAGGGCCGAAAGATCTTCCCTCCTCAAGAAAATTTTCATGACCATTTAGTTTTTGCGAGTAATAGTTGGCTCTGGCGTTCATTACACCTAAGCCATATCCCCTTATCTGATCCGGCAATAATCCAGTACTTACTGCGGATTTGCAAAGTAAGTCCACTGGATCTGAAACTACTGCGAATGTACCGTGAAAATCACAATCTTTAGCTTTTTGAGCATAACTTTTTACTATCTTTGAATTACCTTCAAATTGTATAAGTCTTACATCAGATACTTTTTTACCAATTTCAGGTACACCCGTGGAAATACAGAATATGAACATGTCGCTTTTAAATAAGTCCTCTTCACTTTTTAAAGGCAGTATTCTGGGAAATAGAGAATTGGTATTGGAATCTGTAACTTGATTACATTCATATTCCCATCTTTTTATCTTGTTTTTATCGCGGTCGTATATGGATATAGTATTTATATATTTTCCACCTAATATCCTAAGTCCAGTAATTAAGCTTCCTCCTACATCTCCTAAACCAACTACAGTTAAATTCCATTTACGAAAACCGATATTATCATAGAAGACTGGAAAGATATGATCCAATTTTTCAGTCCAATCCGGGTAAGCTGTATTTAAACATATTAACCTGTTTTCTTCAATGGATTTTAAAAGCCAGTCTGGCAGGTTATAGTCCACAGAGCCTTTATACCATATGAGCTTTAAACTTTCCCTGTGTGAAAATATTTGAGAAGGATGGGTTACATAATAGCACATTTTGGAACTATCTGTATTTTCATTCACCAGTCTGTAGATATATCCTCTATAAGTGGAAACGGTTTTTTCTTCAATGGATCTAAAGGGAAGATGTGTATCGGATATAAGCAGCTTGTTTTTATAATAATAATAGTAAAATTGCATTTTAACACCTCATTCTCCAAAAGTAATATATATTGATTATTCAAAAGCATGCTCCATTCGGATTAAAAGCTCCAGATCATTTTTAAGGTAGCCTGATGCAGGCAAGTTGAGATTGAAACTGATATTTTCTCCAAGGTCGGGGCATCTTGGTGTGGCAAATACCTGACCCAGGCAGGATAGAGTCAAATTCTTCTCATGGATAATGTGATATTCTTCCTCTATTGTTTCCAATATATTCAGGCTGTTTTCCAGGCAGGTCTTTGATAAATTATATATATTGGATTTGGAAGTATTTTTTATAAATGCAGGATAAGTATAAGGTAAAATTAGGTTTATCGATGGAAGAAGGTTCCTCTCGGGATAACTTCCCCTATAAAGTGCATCTCCACCTATAAATGGATACAGAGAATTTTCATTAAACCACAGCTTTAACCTTGGAATAAAATATACGCTTTCGACGGATCTGCCCTGCATATCCATGAGATCCTTGCCTCTTCCAGATAGTACTGCTACGATAATTTTTTTTACTTCTACAGCTTCTTTTTTAAAAATAGGATCCACTGCTTTTATCCGGTATCCTTTGTGGAGCAGATTATCCACTAATATTACAGGCCTTTGGAAAGCTTTTATCATTTTTATCTGTGTATTTAGGTCCAAATAATGTGGGAATTCGCCTATTATGAATTTTCTCATGTTAGGGAAAAATAGTTTTTCTGTATGCAGTGCCTTGGTTACAGTATTTGGAATAACATATCGCTCCAGTATATCACCGTAGGGTACACACATGGCTTTACCCAATTTCCTTGGCACCAAATTGTATGTGGGGACTAGATTTTCTTTACAGATTTTTCTTATTAAACATTGATATACAAAATTCACGTTGAAAGAAAGTATGAGCTCTCCAGGATATAATCTGGCTATACTTTCAATTAACTTTTTACGGCATTTGCAGAGAGTGTTTAACACTTTAGGATTGCTCCTAAAAGGTTCTTTGATGACATTCTGTGCGTCAAAATTTATTATACAGGGAGTATTCATGTTAACTGCATATATAGGATTATTTTCATTACAAAAGGGAACCTTTATAAATCCGTATAATTTCAATAGAGAAGAAATATCGCTGTCGTATATTTCCCTGTTAAAAGCATTTTTGTATACAGCGTATTCATAGTCTTTAGATACGTATAGAGAAATAGCTTCTGTAAAAAGAATTTGTGCAAGTTCTTCTTTTTTGTATACATTCTTAATATAGAGTCCGTCTATTGATATGATTCTTCCTGTACTGTTTTCACGTATATACTGAGATACATCTTTATTTTCAAATTCATTATACAGTGTAGAGGGACGAATCCAGTGTAAAATACAGAAACCCAGTATCTCTCCAGTGTTGGTATTCTTAAGGAATACGATACAAAAATAGGATTTAAAAGATATCTCTCTGAGTTTATTTATAAATTCACCTGTACAATTGGGCATACACTTGCTTATTCTGTCCAGGACTTCGTTGTTAAAATCTTTGAATATTTCTCTGTCGAGCCACAGTGATTTTATGAAATCTTTGTCCTGGGATTCCCGTTGATAAAATCCATTTACATATATGTACTGCTCTGCCATAGGATCTACCAAGCTAGAAATGTCTCTGTTGTTGTCGATAGAAGTCCTGATTTGACTGGAACTTATGTTTGAATAATTTGAAGTTAAACTGAGTACTAATACATTCCCATCTATTTTTTTTGCAGCCAGCTTCAATAGATCTTTGTCTTTTCCCCTCTCAAATATTATATGAGAAAAAGTATGAATTGAATTCGGGGTTTTTGGAGCTTTATAGCTGGATGCATTCAAAAGAACATCGCTGCCTATGCACATGTAGACTTTTGAATTAGGAAAATTTTCTTTTAATGTTTTTAAATTTGATTCATTGGATATGTTTGTAGGGTACATATCAGGGTAAAGGTATATGTTTAATTCACTGGCCATAGACATAGTCACTAAATTTCGCCTCAAGAGATTTGGCAGGGTCTTTTTGGACCAGGAAAATTCATCTATGGATAAATATACTTCAAAATCTAAATCACGAATGTATTTTGCTATTTCCTTATGGCTCAGGGAGAATGGATCAAAGGTTCCAGGGAAAAAAGCTACTTTTTGAGGAACGGGTATATCTATATTGCCATAAAAAAAGTTGTAGTCTGATATAAATCTGTATATGTGATTTAAACTGGCGGATCTAGTTAAGAACAATAACTCTTGATTTTCATTGTCTGTAATTAATGTAAGCATCTTTTTAGCTATGAGTTTAAATATAAGTTCTTTTTTAGTCAGATCCATGGAATCTGTATCAAAGATTTCCTTGCCTATAACGCTGAACGCAGATTGTTTGACTTGAGAGTTGTAATCTCCTAGGCCATTTAGCAATATTCCAAGCATTTTATTCAATCTTTTTAAATAATTTAATTCAGATTCTTCAAAGCGGTCTTTATAGACCCAATAGTGTTCTATAATAGTTCCCACAGTTTTAAATATGAGGGATTTTAAATTTGAGTTTGAAGTTTTAACCTTGTAGATTGAATCATCTATAAATTCATCTAGTTCTTTTGGCTGGAGCCATAGGGCTGCCTGACCTGTGTATCTGGGGATGT
This sequence comes from Clostridium sp. HV4-5-A1G, assembly GCF_900184915.1. NCBI lineage: Bacteria > Bacillati > Bacillota > Clostridia > Eubacteriales > Clostridiaceae > Clostridium > Clostridium sp. HV4-5-A1G. Next base: position 7,969 of record NZ_FXYI02000036.1, read on the forward strand.
ATTCTGTAAATCTGTTTCCCTCTATTTCCAGGGCTCTTAAAAGTTCCACTGCAACTTCATTTCTTTCAGCCAGTGAAAGATAGGGCATGATCTCTAGTACAGCTGATCCAGCTGTATTTCTAACTGTTTCTACAGCACTTACCTTTAATAAATTGCAGAAATGTATAGCTGTATGAAGGCCTGTTAACTGAGGGTCATCAAGTGCGTGATACAAAAGCAGTTCCACCTGGTTCTTTTTTCTTATCCAGTCTGTAGCAGTCTTCAAATTGCTTAAAAATATATCCGTTACCACTTTGTTGTCCAGATCACAGTAATATTCAAATATGTCGATGTCATTTAAATTTAGTTTTTTATTTATCTTGAACATGAGAAAATTTTCAGCTGGAATTTTGCTCTTTGTAGTTATTGAAATAAAATGAGCCTTTATTTTTTCCATGAAGCTTTGATTTTGTATAATGTTATCTGAAAATATTAAGATAGTTTCCAGAGCTTCCATTCTTATGGTGCTGTTTCTCTTTTTTATCCCGGAAAATATATAGTTGAACAGAATTTCCTCATTTACTTTGGAAAGGTAACCCCAGGGGATATATTTACAAGCTTCAAGTAGAAAAATTTCGCAAGTTATATTTTTATATTTTTCCTCTTTGTAAAATTCTATGAGTACATCAATGTATTTTGGCATCAACGATTTTTTGCAGTTTGCAAAAAGAGAATTTATCATAATGCTTATGCTGTACCCTATATTGAATTTATGTTCAGAAATCACTTTATAACTAGGTGACAGCATGATTTCCATGTACTTTTTAAGGAGGCTTATCCCGGATGTAATAGGAGGTGGTATTTTTACATCCTGTGGTAATTCCTTCCTGTAGTCTTCATCAAAGGTGGCTATAAGAGTTCCCATTAATTCCGCACAATGCCTTCTTATATCATCTTCTGGATGAATCAGGTTTTCGTATAGAAATTTTAATGTTTGAAGTTTTTGCTTCTGGGTAAGATAAGTGGAGTATTCCTGAAATATTCGTATATATTCACGAAAGATTTTCCAGTCATTTTCACTTCTGGCCATTTCAAGTATGGCATCTAGAGAGTATTCATCCCTTAACTGATACATGAGATTTATATTATGATTTATCGATAGATATTTCAGATTTTGGACTATATCATTTCCCTGAAGCAGAGTATAATTTTTGTTTTTTATCTTGACAGGACTGAATATGTGTTTTGGTTCTATGTCAATTCCTATATCCAGGAGAAAATTTTCAAAGTCCTTTAATTTGGCATAAACTCTTCTGTATCGTTTACTTTTTTGTGAATTCATGTTTTCCAGCTTGCTTGAAATTATGTAAAATGATTCATCTAGGGAAAATAATTTCATATAGGTCTGACTATTTTTAAATTCATTTTTTATCCTAAAATCAGAGTATATGAGAATTAGAGATTCCAGAGAAAGATTTTCTAATTCTAAATCCCATACGGAGTGGTTTATAGCTACATTTCTTATATAGTTTATTCCACATCTTTTAAACCACTGATCTGTATAGTAATAATGTAAATGGGGAACTTTTTTGGATTCCGCATATTTACACCCGTATTTTCCTATGTCATGACCGGCAGCAGCTCCGGATACTCTTCCCAGATCGACGGGGATATTTATACTTTTTAATTGTCTTGCTATGTAGAGAGATAAAAAATGTACACCACACACATGCTGCAGCGTGGTAAAACCTGTTAATTCACCGTTTATTTTCATCATCTCATAGGTATATTGTGATACAAAAGATTTTACAAATTTTTTGTATTCTTCAGGATGTTCCAGTTCGGATTCTTCTTTTGAAGTTAAAAATTGCAGTGGATAATGACTTTCCCATGTTCCATCATCAGAACTTTTTTGTATTTTACACAGTATATTGAATATGACCAGGTACAGTTCACAGGGAGCGGTTAACTGGGGAATCATTTTTACAGTTACATTTTCTGGAAAATTTTTTTGCAGGGTATATTGGTATAAATATAGAAGCCAATTGTCAGGTACTTTATGTTCCGAAAGTGACTCCAGCATAGATTGACATAGTATTAATGTACTTTTAGCTGAAAAGTCTTTGTTGAGTAATTGATTTTTAAGGGCGTCTCTGAATTTGTTACTTTTTATGCTCTTGTTTATCATATATTTATTTATATTATATTTTTTAAGCCACTTTACATTTGTAATTTTCCTGAATATTTTATTATAACTTTCTGTATAAGATATGGTATTCATAGATTACCTCCAAATACACTCTTTACAGAAATTATATACTTTTCATAAACTTTTTTCAAAAGAAAGTTAGTTATGTCAGGTAATATTTCAATTATTTTAATTTACGATTTACAATTGATAGTAGACATAGATACAAAAAATAACTATAATATAGAAAAAAACTGATTTGAACTCAAGAATCATTTGATTTGATATTTTAAATTATATAATATAATGGGGGTAATGTATATGAAACCGACAAAAAATAAGCTTGTAATAGTAGGTACAGGACATGTAGGCTCTGCAGTATTGAATTGTGCATTGTCACTTGATCTGATGTCTGAGATTGTAACTATTGACAAAATAAAGGGAAAGGCCGAAGGGGAAGCACTGGATTCTACACATACTACGTCTTTTACTTATAGCCCTAATGTGAGAATTCATTCAGGTGGTTATGAAGAATGTAGTGACGCTAGAGTTATCATAATAGCTGCCGGACCAAGCATAATGCCAGATGACAAATCCGATAGAACAGTTTTAGCGGAGAAAAATGTTGAGACCATGAAAGATGTGATGTCTTCTATAAGCAAGTATACAAAGGATGCAGTGATTATAATAATAACCAATCCATTGGACACCATGGTATATTATGCTCAAAATTATTTTGGATATCCTAAGAATAAAATATTTGGCACGGGAACTAGTCTTGATTCCTCACGTTTCAGAAGAATCATCGCCAATAAATACAATGTGGACCCTAAAGATGTTCATGGATATATGCTTGGAGAACATGGCAATTCAGCTTTCCCTACCTGGAGTCTTTTGAATATTGGGGGAGTTTCCTGCGATAGATTGGATGAATACTTTAGACCAAAGGAACCACTGGATCGGGAAAAAGTAGCTTCTGAGGTGGTGAATGTGGCTTATGACGTCCTTCACCTTAAAGGATTTACCAGTGCAGGAATTGCTATGGCAGCCTGCAGACTTGCAAAGGCAGTTTTGCTAGATGAGCACAGTATCATGCCTGTTTCCACTACCCTGGAGGGTGAATATGGTCTAAAGGATGTGGCATTAAGCCTTCCATGTATTATAACTGAAAATGGAGTTGAGAGGAGAATAGAAGTACCTCTTTCTGAGGATGAAATAGAGAAATTAAAATTCAGTGCTGGAAATATTTTAAAGACAATGGAGGCTGCGGGGTTGACAAAATAGTTTTTAATGATAACAGTGTGTAATGAATATCTAATAGTAAATAATTAAAGTATCTTGAGTTAAGAGACAACCAGATGCCGGTTCACTGATTGCCTATTCTTGGATGGAGGAATATGAATGAAGCCAGTTATAGGAATATGTGCAAATTATTTTAACGGATTGGATGAACTCTATGGCGGATTGGGAGGCAAGTTGGATTGGCAGCTTGTGCCTGATGATTATATAAGTTCAGTTGAAAAAGCAGGGGGAATTCCTCTGATCATTCCAATATATAATGATGAAGATAATATCTATAATATTATTAATGATATAGATGGTTTGATATTGACGGGAGGAAATGATATTTTCCCTGAGTACTATGGACAGTTTACAAGTACTAAAATTGGAGCCATAAATCCCAGGAGAGATAAGCATGAACTTACTTTGGTGAAAAATATTATAGATAAAAGCAATATTCCTGTTTTGGGAATTTGCAGGGGTAATCAGCTTTTGAATGTGGCTTATGGTGGTACTCTTTATCAGGATTTTAGTGAAATACCTCTTAAGTTGAGAAATAACATAGATATAAATCACTCTATGAGAGAAATTGAGAAATATATTCCAGTCCATCAAGTTTTCGTGGATAAAAAAAGTAAAATTTTTAGTATTTTCAAAGAAGAGGAAATACGGGTAAATTCCTATCATCATCAGGTTATTAAAGATCCAGCTCATGTTTTTGAAGTTTCGGGTAGATCTCCTGACGGGATAATTGAATCCATAGAGATGAGAGGAAACAGGTTTGTAGTGGGAGTTCAATGGCATCCTGAAATGATGTGGGAACATTATGAGAAACAATTTTCTATTTTTAAGTTTTTTGTGAATGAATGCAGTAAAAGTATTAGTGAATAAAGTCAAGCAGAGTTTGCTGAAAAGCTCACAGTAATGGTGAATCAAATTAAAATATAAAGGAGTGAGTATTGTATGAGAAAATTTAAATTTAGAATTTGGGACAGTAAAAATAAATGTTTTTATATAAGTGAAAATCCTTATCTTGAAGATGGAGTAAAAGAAGAAGGTAGATTTATAACTACAGAATTTACAGGTTTGAACGATAAAAATGGAAATGATATCTATGAAGAGGATATTATAGGGATAAATCAAGAGGAAAATTCCTTGAGATTACCTGTCAAGTTTGGCAGATATTCCTTTGATAAATTGATAGGCGAGTGTGGAGAGATCAGTGAGGCCACGGAACTGTATGGTTTTTATGTAGAAAATGAATATTTATACATACAAATGCTCAAGGGGAATGTGGAGGTGCTAGGAAATACTTTCCAGAATAAAGAGGTTTTGGAATAGTTAAAATATAAGAAAGGGAGTGCTGTAAAACTATTTTTTGAAATAGTTTTACAGCACTCTATTTTTATATCTAGATATATTTTTTACCCTCCTTGAGGAAAATATCTGTAGTTTTATCATCATGGTTGCACATGACAATAGTTTTCAAATCTATATCATCTTTTCTGAGAAATTCTACTGAAGTTTTAAGAAGTATTTCTGCACATTTTTCTTTTGGAAATCTGAATACACCGGAGCTTATGGCCGGAATTGATATAGAAGTTAAATTATAGGACTCCGCCAGATTAAGTACGCTGGTCATGGCTTTTCTCAGTTTATTTTCTTCATTTCCCTCTCCCATTATTGGCCCTACAGTGTGTATTACAAATTTGGCTTTTAAATTATGACCATATGTTATGACAGCTTTTCCCACAGGCAGAGTGCCTATTTTTTTTATGATTTTATCGCTGTCTTTTTGTATTTCAATTCCACCTGCCCTCACTATGGCTAAAGCTGCCCCTCCACCATGACTTAGAGAGCTGTTTGCAGGATTTACTATTGCATCACTTTGCTCTTTGGTTATGTCTCCTTTTTTGATTAAAATTTTTTTATTACCTATTTTAATCATACTCGTTACCTCCTCTAAAAATATTTTGAGATAGGAAATGGTTAATAGCTGAGATTGAAATCTCCTAACTCTTGACTTTAATGATATAGTCATTGGAATTTATATGGAAGAATTGGCATATATCATCTATTTCATGAAGAGTTGCATCATTTATCGGAATTCCATTTTTAATTTTGTCATTATAAGATTCCACTTCTTTTTCACCATGGGTATATATCCTGACGGCTCCTTTTGCTTTTTTGGAACTTCTAAGTTCATCTAAATATTTTGAAAGTCTGCTTTCAATGGATTTTTTATCCCCAAATATACCATAGTCTACTGCACATAAAAAGTGACAGGTACCTGAACCACCAGATCCGTCAAGATGGACATGATTTCCAGTAGAGCCCCCTGATAAAATTGCTGTGAATATTTCAACCGCTAGAGCAAAACCGTATCCCTTATGTCCTCCTGTTAATTCTTTAGAACCTCCAAGTGGGAGCAATCCGCCTCCCAGCTTTCTTGGTACATTGTACAGTATATCATAGGGGTCAGTGGTTTCTTCTCCATCTTTATTCAATGCCAGGCCCAAAGGAAGGGGTTCATGTTTTTTATTATAGACTTCAATTTTACCTCTAGTTACTACACTAGTGGCCATGTCCATTAAAAATGGATAGGGTTCAGCTGGTATAGATATAGCGATGGGATTTGTGCCGAGCATGGCTTCTTTGCCAAAAGTGGGTACTATGACAGCTGGTGAATTTGTCATTGAAATTCCCATGAGGCCTGATTCCTCTGCCATCTTAGCATAGTATCCTGCAATACCGTAGTGATTGGAGTTTCTTACAGAAACCATGCCAATCCCTGAAGCCTTAGCTTTTTCTATGGCAAGATTCATGGCTCTTTTACCTGTTAATTGTCCCATGCCGGCCTGACCGTCTATAACTGCGGATATGGGTGTTTCTTTTATGATTTTTGGACTGGAGTCAACTATTATCAAACCCTGTTTTATTTCACTGTAATATTTTACTAATCTCTGAATGCCGTGGGATTCAATGCCATATAGATCTGATAATAACAATACATCTGTAATAGTTTTACTGTCCTCCGGGTTAAATCCAAATTTTTCAAAGACAATGTGGCACAGCTTTTTTAGTCCTTCATATTTGACTTTTGAATATGTCATTTTTATCCTCCTATAAACACAATAATGTAGTTAATGGCTGGGGTTTAAACTTTTAATGAAGTTAAAAATTTCTTCATCAATTTTAGTTCTTAACTCTTAACTGCATAATAATATATTACATATTATAATAGTATATTTTGGTGTTTAATTCCAGTATGTTTTATACAGTAAATAGCATTATATTGAAATAATTGAAGCTATCAACTATAATAATGTTAATCATTTAAGGAAATTGGTGTAATTAATATTATTTGGGTATTGATATTTCAATGAGGGAGATGTTTGATACTATGGGCGGAGGGTACAATTATGTAAAGGTTAATCCAGCAGAAAATATGACTATATTTGTATTGGACAAGGTTAACAGAAACCAACAGCCCAAAATGGCAAATAAATTGATGAATTATAATAGTATTCATGGAGAACAGGTAGGGTTTATTGAAAGCCCAAAGACATTAGAAGGTAAAAGACAAGATGTTATCAGGCTGCAGATGATGGGTGGGGAATTTTGTGGAAATGCCGCTAGATCTTTTGCCGCATGTATGGTATTTTTTCATAATTCGACTATAAAGAAAATAAAAGAAAGATATTTTACCAGTTTTGAAATATCAGGAGTGAATGAATTAATAAACTGTGAGGTAAGGAATACCGAAAAAGAAAATGTTTTCTACTCCAAAGTTCAAATGCCTTTGCCGCAAAAAATTGAAAAATGTAGTTTTTCAATTGATGGCAAAAATATAGAAGTAAAAAAAATTGAGCTCTGCGGAATTACACATTTTATTGTGGATGCAGATGAAATTGAAAATAATGATGATTTGTTTTCAATGATAAAAAGATATATGGATAGAGAAAAATATGATGCATTTGGTATAATGTATTATGATCCACTGAAATATTTTTTGACACCTTTAGTGTATGTTAAAGCTACTGACAGTTTGTTATGGGAAAGAAGTTGTGCATCTGGAACTACAGCTTTGGCAGTTTCACTTACTTCTAATGAAGGTGAACATAATTATACCATAAATCAGCCTGGAGGAATTTTAGAAGTTTCGACATTCTATAAAAATAATAATATTAAAGAATTGACATTGGCTGGACCAGTGGAGATAGTAGCAAAGGGAGTATTTTATTAAAGAACATACACATAGTAGTGATTATCTCCTACTTTGAGAAGTTTGGGAGTATTAACACTTGTAGCGTTCGGATAAAATAGAATTGTTTAAAGGACAACGGTGATTAAGTGTGTTTTTGCATTTGCATCTGCAAAATAAAAAATGATGGAAGGTAAAAATAATGAGTAAGATATTAAAAATAGGTGATAAAAATTTTGAAATTGGTAAAAAAACCTATATCATGGGTATACTAAATGTTACGCCGGATTCTTTTTCCGACGGCGGAAAGTTTAATAGTATAGAGCGTGCTATAGAACATGCTAGAAAGATGGAAGCTGAAGGTGCGGACATAATAGATGTGGGAGGAGAATCCACAAGGCCAGGTCATGTGCCAGTGGATCAGGAGGAAGAAATTGAAAGAGTGATTCCTGTAATAGGTGCGCTTAAAAAATATATAGATATACCTATTTCAGTAGACACTTACAAGGGAAAAGTGGCAGAGGAAGCTTTAAAAGCTGGAGCAAACTTCATAAATGATGTATGGGGCTTCAAAAAAGATCAGTATATGGCTGAAGTGGCAGCTCATTATAAAGTTCCATGTTGTCTTATGCACAATAGAAATAATAGAAATTACAAAAATTTAATGGAAGATCTGTTGAGCGATTTAAAGGAAAGTGTGGATATAGCTTTAAAAGCTGGAGTAGATCCGGAAAATATAATATTGGATCCAGGTATAGGCTTTGCTAAAGACTATGAACAAAATTTAGATGTCATGAATAACTTGGAACAGCTTTCAAAGCTGGGATATCCGGTTCTTCTGGGAACATCCAGAAAATCCATGATAGGAAATGCATTAAAACTTCCCACAGATGAAAGAGTTGAAGGTACTATAGCTACAACGGTGATAGGCATAATGAAAAATTGTGATTTTGTGAGAGTTCATGATGTGAAAGAAAATAAAAGAGCGGTAATGATGGCAGATGCAATATTGAGAAGATAAAGTGTCTGAAAGGTATATTGTAATCTATTTTAGATGCATGGGAGGGGAGAATATTGAGTATTCACTGCTCAATATAACTTATTGTGATGGATGATAATAAAATTAAAAAGGCAGTAAAGATGATTATTGAAGCTATAGGGGAAGATCCCGAAAGAGAAGGGCTTATTGAAACTCCAGATAGAATTGCCAGAATGTATAGAGAAATTTTTTCAGGATACAATGAGAGTCCTGAAAAACATCTAAAAAAGGTATTTACGGTGAACAGTACTGATATAGTATTGGAAAAGGATATTGTATTTTATTCCATTTGTGAACACCATCTTATGCCTTTTTATGGTAAAGTACATATTGCCTATGTTCCCAATGACAAAGTGGTTGGCTTGAGCAAATTGGCCAGGACTGTGGAGGTCTTTGCGAAAAGGCTCCAGCTCCAGGAGAGAATGACCGTTCAAATTGCTGATTCAATAATGAGATATTTGGATGCCAAAGGAGTTATGGTAGTTGTAAAGGCTGAACACATGTGCATGACCATGAGGGGAGTAAAAAAACCTGGAAGCAAGACTGTTACTACGGCTACCAGAGGAATATTCAAAGAGGACTCCAGATATAGGGAAGAAGTATATAAAATGCTCAATGTAGAATAAAAGTGTGGTGCTTATTGTGGAAAAGGTCAATGCCATATTGAAAAATCATGATTTTTGCAGATATCTGTCTCGGATAGATGATATGGAAAGAACCAGGAAGTTTTGCAGGCACGGCATCTGCCATCTTATGGATGTCGCCAGGATTGCATATATAATGGTGCTTGAAAAAAATATAAAAGTGGAAAAACAAATAATATATGCAGCTGCACTGCTCCATGATATAGGAAGAGGGGAGCAGTATGAAAAAGGTACACCTCATGAAATTGCAGGTGTTAAAATTGCCAAGGATATATTGGAAAAATGCGGGTTTGATGAATATGAGAAAAAGCAAGTGCTGGATCTTATAGGCAGTCATAGAAAATCAGATAATTGGGATTCATTAAAGAAGATATTTTATAAAAGTGATAAGATATCAAGAAAATGTTTTATGTGCAGTGTATTTTCCGACTGCAGCTGGCCGGAGGAAAAGAAAAATTACGGTATTGAGTATTGATGCGCAGTTAGGAGGTCCCAGATGGATGTTATATATATAGAAGATTTAGAGGTTTATGCACATCACGGAGTAAATCAAGCTGAAAAAGATATGGGCCAAAAATTTTTGATATCTTTAAAATTGTATCTTGATTTAAGAGATGCCGGGAAGCATGATGATCTCAGCAGTACCATAAATTATGCAGTGCTCTGCAATGATGTGGAAGGGGAATTCAAAAAGAAAAAATATGATCTTATTGAAACATCGGCAGAAGTTCTGTCAGAATTTATATTAAAAAAATATGCAAGGGTGAAACGGGTAAAAGTGAGAGTTAAAAAACCCTGGGCACCCATAGGCAAGCCGCTTAAATGGGCAGCAATTGAAGTGGACAGGCGTTGGCACAGAACTTATATTTCTGTGGGCTCCAATTTGGGCGACAGAGAACAGAATATAAAAGATGCTGTCCATATTATAAATTCTTCTGATTCGAGCAGGATAGTCAGAATATCCAAATTATATGAAACAAAGCCTGTAGGGTATTTAAAACAAGGTGATTTTTTAAATGGAGCCCTGGAATTGAAGACCTTACTGACTCCGGAAGAACTTATAGATTTTTTAATGCAGGTGGAAAAGAAGTTAAAGAGGGAAAGAAAAATAAAGTGGGGTCCCAGAACTCTGGATCTGGATGTGGTTTTATATGATAATCTGGTTACTGCAGGTGAAAAGATAGTCATACCCCATCCGAGAATGCATAAAAGGTTGTTTGTATTAAAACCTCTGTGTGATATTGCACCCTATGTTGTGCATCCTGTTTTGAATGCCAGAATAATAGATTTGACCACCGAACTGGAAAAAACAGAAAAAATGTAAAGTAATCCAGCCTTTTGAATTTATACTCTTCAAAAGGCTGTTTTTTACTTGTTCGTGATATAGTTGAGCACAGGATCTCTTTTGTTTATATAATCCTCTATGGAGATTTCAACTATCTTATCAGGACTAAAGGTATTGTCATTATCTCTGGAGATCCTGTTGAACTGGGTGGAATATTGTATACTTATTTTTGAATTGGGAAGATCAAAAGTTCTTACAGCGCCAAAATGATTTGGTTTTCCGCTGGTTTCCTCACCTACAAAACTGACGTTGGTTTCATCTCTCAATTGAACCAGGTTTATTAGTACAGAGGAAAAAGTTGCCCTTCCGGTTATCACAAAAAGTCTGTCTTTATTATTGAGTTTATTGCTTTTTATCCACTGTATAATTGGATTCATGTATTTGTCACTGCCGCCGGGATTGTCCCGCATGTCAATTACAAATTTATCCACAGGGTGAGTATTCATGAATTTAAGCATTTTATTTGTAAAGTCCTCCATGGATTCATTTTCTTCCTCCTCGCATTTGTTGTATTTGAAGTACAGCAGCTTTTTATTTTCCACGTATTCATACCAGTAATTCAAATTGCTTTTTTGCCGGTAAAGGGGATAGGAGCTGTCAGGTTTACCTGCTGCAATAAATTTGTTCTTAAAGTCCTCGGCAGATTGGGAATTTACCTTTAAATCAAATATGTTTCCATGTATATCTTTAAAAGTGAAAACAGTGCTTTTTGCAGGATTTACAATTTTGAGCCCATGAAGGATGTCTGCATTCATAAGGTATTTTGGAAGACTTTTTTTTATCATGGCATAATTGTCTTTCACAATAAGAGGCAAAATATGTTCTTTTACTTTTTCCACATCCATGTCACCTATTTTCAAAAGCTTTCCGTAGAGGGCTCTTTTGTATTGAGTGGTGGTATTTATGACATAAATGCCATCTTTGAAATAATAAAATTCAAAAGGATAGACATGATCTGGCTTTTTATAGGCAGAAGTATGACTGTCTCCGAGTGAAGCGGTTATTCTGTAAATTTCTGCAGTTATTTCATCGTCGTTAAGCTTTGATATGTAATTTTTCAAATTCTCCATTTCACTATTGAAGTTATTTTCACTGATTTTTGAAAAAGCATCCACGTGTTTTTGGGGAAGGGCATTTTGCAGGTAGTTTAAATCCTTTTCCCATCGGGTATCCCTGCTGCCGCCCAGATATTGAGTTTCACAGGCTGCAAGAGGCAAAGCAGAACATATAATGGATATACATATGATGATTTTTATGAATTTATTCATTTCAAACTCCTTTTCATGTTTAGTATAAGCTCTAGACTATATCCTGACTGCAGAAACTGTACAGAGAGGTGGAAACAAATAATATAAAAATGGAGACAGTGCCTATTATGATGCAGCTGAAGCGGATGTCTCTTAAATTGTAGATGTATGCTGCTGAAATATAGGGGTAGGCAGTAGGTATGTATTCAAGATGCTCTGTCTTATCTATCAGCAGGGTGTTCAATACAAAGGATAGAATTCCGTATAAAGAAGGTATTGTCATATTTTTGCTCATATTTACGATCAGTACTGGAATGGGAATCAGCAAGAACTGAAAAAGCAGGGAACATGCCTGGGCTTTAACAGTGGTTATCATCAGGGAATACTCTGGTATAGCTCCGTGTAAAAAATAATAACTGACAGGTATGGACAAGCTTTTGACTATGTATGTAATGAATATGAGAACATAAATTGAAATTAATTTTCCCATAAAAATTTTAAACCTGCTTACAGGGTAGGTATACAATGTGCTGGCAGTCTTGTCTGAGAATTCCCTTGAGAAAACATAGGCTGCAGCAAGTGTAAAAAGTATGGGATATATCATTAGAAAATTTATCTGGTCTATGTTGTAGGCATATTTTTCGTAAATCATCTCACTTTCTGTAATAAATCTTGCCAGAAACATGAGTATTGTCATGGACGTGCCTCCGATTAAGATAAGGGAAGATGTATAGCTTCTTTTTAATTTCAAGAGTTCACAGTATATTATGTTTGGCATTTCAAGGCCTCCTTATTTATTCTGAAATTCAAAGTGCAAAAAGTAAGTTTCACAGAAATCTGACAATCACTCCATATCCATGAATTTGCAGCAATAAATGCAGAAAAGGATGGATATGGAAAGGATGAATATAATATTTGTGAAAAGAAGTATAAAGTCAATGGGATCTCCCTTGTAAAAGAAGTATATGGGAAGTGAGGGAAGCATCAAAGGTGACATCTGGAGATATATGCCTCCTGCAGCCATGAAGAATGAAGATGAAACTGCTGCCAGTATTCCGTAAACCAGGGGAAAGACAATATTCTTTGTAATTATTCCAATGAATACAGGTATAGAAATTATTAAAAACTGAAATAACATGGAATAAAGATTGACTTTTATATCCGTAATTATAAAACTCAGAGATGGAAGTTCTCCCCAGGCTATGTACAAGGCAGCGTAAACAGCGGCAAACTGGCATATGTACACAAACAGGATTATCAAATATATGGCAATTAGTTTGCCTGCAAATATCTTTATCCTTCCAAAGGGGTAGGAGTAGAGAACATTGGCGGTTTTATCCGAGAATTCCCTTGAGAAAGTATAACCTGATATAAAGGCAAAAAATATAATATACAAAAATTGAAAACACAATAATTCTGTACTGGTTCTGTAATCTTTAACCAGGGTACTTTTAAGTGCATCAGATATACCTGTGTAGTCATTGGAAAGGGACATAACACATTGAACAAGGGGTATGAAGATGGAAGCAATGATAGATGCAATGATCAGGTAGGATCTTTTGAGTTTTAAAAATTCACCATATATTATATTGAACATCTATTTTCCTCCTGTAAGCCTGAGAAAATGATCCTCAAGGCTGTCTATCTTCAAACATATCTCTTCTACAGACAAGTTATTTGAAACTAAAATCCTGTTTATATTTGAAATTTCCTGAAGCTTTTCATAAACCCGCAGATTATTCTTCTCCCAGATAATGTAGTCATGTATGTTCAGCTTTTCCTCCAGAACAAAAGAAGCTTTTTTATCGTCATTTACTTTTATGTTTATATAGTGCCTGTTTCTCTTCTGGAGTTCATCATAGGATATTTCCTCCAGAAGAGAACCTCTGTGGATTATCCCAATTTTTGTGGCCATAAGCTGAATTTCACTTAGAATATGACTTGAGATCAAAAATGTAATATTCTGCTTGTGGCACAGCTCCAGTATAAGTTCTCTGATTTCCTTTATGCCAGTTGGGTCAAGGCCGTTGGTGGGCTCGTCAAGTATGAGAAATTCAGGGTGATGAAGGAGGGCTCTTGCTATTCCAAGTCTCTGCTTCATGCCAAGAGAAAATTCCTTTACTTTTTTATTTTTAACATCCCTTATATCCACCAATTTCAGGGCTTCATCTATACAGTTCTTTCCCTGAATGCCCATCATTCTCCTGTGTATTTCCAGATTTTCGCCTGCTGTTAGATTTGGGTAAAATCCGGGATATTCTATTATAGAGCCTATTTTCTGGAGAAGATATCTCCTGTTTGCCGATTTTTGTGAAAACAGTTCTATTTCTCCGGAACTTGGTTTTACCAGCTGCATTATCATACGTATGGTGGTGGTTTTGCCGGCACCGTTTTCTCCAAGAAAACCGTATATGTCACCTTTTTCTATGGTCATGTTTAAATTGTCCACGGCAGTGAAATTTTTAAAATATCTGGTTAAATTATAAGTTTTTAGTATGGTGTCCATTTTATTTCCTCCAGTTTTTTTGATTCCTGATATTGCAAAAAGGATTATGTCTATAATATACAACATAATCCTTACATAGTTTTTACAGGGCTCTTACAATTTTCTTACATTATGGGTAATTATGATCACTTGGTTTTGAAGGTGATTTTGAATTCTGTTTTTTTGAGAGGGATACTGGACAGGTCAATACGGCCATTCAAGGATTTTACCAGTTTTTTTACTATACTTAAGCCGATACCGCTGCTTTTGGTGTTTGAATTTCTCGATTTCTCCACAGTATATAACCTGTCAAATATATAATCTATTTCATCTTCAGGTATTCCAATACCGTTGTCCCACACAGATATAAAGATCATATTCTCGTTATAATTGATGTCTATACCTATTTTTGTAGCTTTTTCTGCATATTTCAATGAATTACCTATTAAATTGCTGAAAATCCTGTTTAGAGATTTTTCGTCTGAATTCATGTATATGTTTTCCTCTTGAAAATTCAATTCAGGTTCAATGTTCAAGCTTCTCAATTCATTGAAGAATGAAATTATATTCTTTCGTGCAGTCTCGCATATGTTGATCTTGTTTATATCCAGTTTAAAATCATTTGAATCTATTTTTGAAAGCTGGAAAAATTCCTCCAGGGTGCTGTAAAGATAGTTACCTTTATCACATATTATTTTCATGTATTTTTCTTTTTCAAAAGGCTGTAGTTTTGAATCACTCATCAGGAGCTCCATATACCCTAGAATGGATGTAAGCGGAGTTCTCAAGTCGTGAGATATATTTGAAATCATTTTTTTATGGGATTCTTCATTTAATTTGTTCTTTACGTCAACCTTCTGAAGCTTTTCTGCCAATGCGTTTATTTTCACCACAAGTCTGCTGATAAAACTTATGTGAGTCTGAAGCCGTATTCTCTGATTCAAATTTCCATGGAGTATTTTATCAATATAACAGCAGATATGATTTAATGCTTTATAAATATAAAGAATAATGAGGACCATAAGAATTAATGTAATTATTAAAATACAATCAAATATATCCATAATCAATCTCCAAGTTTATAGCCTATTCCCCATACAGTCAATATATATTTTGGCTGTTTCGGCATATCTTCAATTTTATCTCTGAGTCTTTTTATAGTTACCATGACAGTATTGTCATCCTTAAGGTAATCGTCTCCCCATACTCTGCTGAATATTTGTGCCTTAGTAAATACCTGCTTTGGGTTCTCCAAAAATAGTTTTAAAAGCTCAAATTCCTTTGGAGTGAGGTTTAATTCCCTGTTGGTCTTGAACACTTTGTGGGCAAGAGTGTCTAATTCCAATTTTTCATGTTGGAGGCAGGAGTATGAAGAGGTATTTTGATTGTATTTTATGTACCTTCTGAGTTGGGATTTTACTCTTGCTGTTAATTCTTTCGGGGAAAAAGGTTTTATCATATAGTCATCGGCACCAAGAGTGAGTCCTGTTATTCTGTCACATTCCTCAGTTTTAGCAGAGAGAATTATAATTGGAAGGGTGCTTTTTTTCCGTATTTCTCTTAGAACATCAATGCCATCCACATAGGGCAGCATTATATCAAGTATGATCAGCTGAAAGTCATTGTAATTTTTACAAAGTGCATCTCTTCCATTAAAACATTGTGTGATATCGTAATTTTCTTTTTTTAAAGTCTCACATATAAGGTCGTTTATTTGTTCGTCATCTTCTATTATTAATATTTTAGATATATTCATATAAGGGCCTCTCTGTTTTTTACTTATATTATATAAGAATAAAAAGGTATTTATCAATAATTGTATTTTAATTAAGGTGAAATTAACGTAACCTGAACCTGGCGTGTCAATATAAGAATATTGAAGAAAAAAGTAGTTTATATCGGAAAAACATAAGATAAATTTATATAATAAATGCATATTATGAAGAAAGTAGGAGAAAATATGATAGAATATCAACTGTTGTTGAAAGCAGATGTGATGCCGTGAGGCTCATATCCAATATGTATTTAGTTTTATTTTGATAATTATCTAAAATATATTGACAAAAATGCAAACAGATGATATACTATAAAAGCTGTCTTAAAGAAGAGCAGGCAGTTTGAGATGATCCTTGAAAATTGAACAGAATAAATATAGGGAAACTTATATGAGAATAAACCAGCAATTCTTTTGAGCTGCG
>NZ_FXYI02000037.1:0-24527 GCF_900184915.1 Clostridium sp. HV4-5-A1G
TCGTTGGCTCGGAGATTTTTATAAGAGTCAGGTTGTATTATAATAAAAACATTCATTTATTATAAAAATGGTGTTGATTTGCAATTGCAAATTAAAACGATGCATTGTTTAAGTTTTCAAGTTAGTATTAATAATTATTAAAACCTATAGGAATATTAAAAAATTTTTTTGATTCTGAGTTGCAATAAAATATATGAGGGGGCAATAACTTTATGAAAGATATATTTAGGAGAAAATCTATAGATAATCTCATAGCAGAAACTAAAGGTAAAGAATCTTTAGAGAAGGTATTGGGATCTTTTGAACTTACCATGCTTGGCATTGGAGCAATTATAGGTACAGGTATATTTGTACTGACAGGGATAGCGGCAGCAAATTATTCTGGACCAGCTCTTATAATATCATTCATCATAGCAGGTTTAGCCTGTGGTTTTGCTGCGCTGTGCTATTCAGAAATTGCGGCTATGGTTCCAGTAGCCGGAAGCGCATATACCTATGGATATGCAGCACTGGGAGAATTTTGGGCATGGATTATAGGCTGGGATTTAATTCTGGAGTATGCGTTTGCAATTGGCACGGTGGCCATAGGATGGAGCGGATATTTTAACAGCATATTGGGAAGCTTGGGAATTACACTTCCGGCTGCTATTACGAAAGCACCTTTTGAAGGCGGAGTAATAAATTTACCTGCAGTACTTATACTTGTGCTTATAACTGGTATTTTGATAGCAGGTGTAAAACAGAGTACTACTACAAATAATATAATAGTTGGAATAAAATTAGCGGTAGTATTATTATTCATAGTGCTGGGAGTAGGACATGTAAAGCCGGCTAATTGGCATCCGTTTATGCCTTATGGTTGGAATGGGGTTTTTGCTGGTGCTTCAGTGATATTCTTTGCTTATATAGGATTTGATGCAGTTTCTACTGCAGCGGAAGAAGTTAAAGATCCTCAGAAAGATTTGCCGAAAGGTATTATAAGTTCATTGATTATTTGCACTGTATTGTATATTGTAGTATCAGCTATATTAACAGGTATGGTTCCATATTTGAAATTTAAGGAGACAGCAGCTCCTGTGGCCTTTGCTCTTCAGCAGGTAGGTATAAATTGGGGTTCGGCACTGGTTTCGGTGGGTGCAATTTGTGGTTTAACTTCAGTTTTGATTGTTATGATGTTTGGACAGACTCGTATATTATTTGCCATGTCTAGAGATGGACTACTTCCAAAGGTATTTGGACACGTTAATCTAAAATTTCATACACCTGTAAAGAGTACATTGCTGGTAGGTATTATAACCATGGTTGTAGCTGGATTTACTCCAATAGGAATTGTTTCAGAACTGACCAACATAGGTACGTTGGCAGCGTTTATAATAGTATCTGCATCTGTTATAGTTTTAAGGAAGACAGAACCTAATAGAGAGAGAAGTTTTAAGGTTCCATTTTCACCTGTTATTCCTATGCTCGCTGTAATATCCTGTGCATTCTTAATAGCACATCTTCAAAAAGTAACTTTGATGAGATTTGTAGTATGGCTTGCTTTTGGATTAATTCTTTATTTTATATATGGATACAAACACAGTACTATTACCGAAGACAATAATCAGGAAAAAGTAATTTAATATTTCAGCCATAATAAAATAAATTATGTATGAAAAAATAGATACAGGAAAAATCTGTATCTATTTTACTCATGTAGATAATAGAATATTAAAAAAAGTATGAACAAAAAATAAAAAATTAAAAAAACTATTGACATTTAGAGCATAAGGTATTATTATCGTCACATATAATAAATTAATTTGTGAATGTAATTTAAAAATATATAAAACCGTGATAGGGAAGAGTAGGTAGTAAAAGATTTTAAAGAGAGTGAGATAAGGTGAAAGCTCATAGATTATAAACTATTGAAAATCACCCTGGAGTTGTAGGCTGAAATAGAAGTAAGCTGTACCGGCAAAGCCGTTATTGTAGTTGAGAAAAAAATTGGGTGGTACCGCGAACCAAACTCTCGCCCCAGGGTGAGTGGTTTGGTTTTTTTATATTCTAGTTTTAAAATATATTGAGAAAATATATGCAATTTACAGAATTATCACAAAAATTCATTCTGGTCTAAGAAGAAAAAATATAAAATTAAAATAAAGTATGTTAAAAAATTAACAATTAGGGGGCTTTGTATATGAAATTAAAGGGTGCAGAAGTGTTATTAAAATGTATGTCAGAACAAGGGGTGGATACTGTTTTTGGCTATCCTGGAGGTACTGTCCTTCCCATATATGATGCTTTGTACAATTCAAAGGATATAAATCATATAATGACTGCTCATGAGCAAGGGGCTACTCATGCTGCAGATGGATATGCTAGATCTACTGGAAAAACTGGAGTAGTAATTGTAACTTCGGGTCCGGGTGCAACTAATACAGTGACTGGAATCGCAACAGCTTATAGAGATTCCGTTCCCATTGTGGTGTTTACGGGACAGGTGTCTTTAAAGTTACTTGGAAAAGATTCTTTTCAAGAGGTAGACATCAGGGATATTACCTCATCTATAACTAAGAAAAATTACATGGTTGAAGATGTAAAAAATTTAGCAGGTATTGTAAGAGAAGCCTTCAGGGTAGCTGTCAGTGGAAGACCGGGCCCTGTGGTCATAGACATACCTAAGGATATACAGGAATCAGAAGTTGAGTATAAGCCAGAAGTAGATGATTTAGCTGTATCTAAAAATAAGATAGGCTTTAATCAGAGAGAATTTAAAGACAGGCTAGATGAAGCAGTTGATATGATAGATGATAGTGAAAGACCAGTTATATATTCAGGAGGCGGTGCAGTTATATCTGGAGCTCAAAGAGAACTTATGGAATTGGTTAAAAAAATAGATTCTCCGATTACCTGTTCTCTTATGGGAATTGGAGCTTTTCCAGGAAATAATAAAAGCTATATGGGAATGGTGGGCATGCATGGCAATCCCTGTTCAAATTATGCTGTGAATAATTGTGATTTGCTTATAGCCATAGGAGCGAGATTCAGCGATAGAGTTATAAGCAAAGTGGAGGATTTTGCTCCTAAAGCTAAAATAATTCATATAGATATAGATTCAAGGGAGTTTGACAAAAATATTAGTGAGGATATTTCCATAAAAGGAGATGTGAGAGAGGTACTCAAAAGGATAAATAAGAAGGTGAAAAATGCCAGTCATGAAAAGTGGATGTATAGAATAAAGCAGTGGAAAAGTGAAGAAAAGGATCCCTTTGAAAAAAATTGTAGATTAAGTCCTAAATATATAATGAACTGTCTTTATAAAATTACTAAAGGGGATTGTATAATAACTACTGAAGTAGGACAAAATCAAATCTGGACTGCTCAATATTTTAAATTTTTAAAGCCCCGTACATTCATATCTTCCGGGGGACTTGGAACTATGGGATATGGATTGGGAGCGTCTATAGGTGCATCTATAGGAAACCCCGGCAAAAGGGTAATAAACGTAGCAGGAGATGGAAGTTTTAAAATGAATTCAGTTGAACTTGCTACTGTGGCAAAATATAAACTGCCCATTGTACAATTACTTTTAAATAACCATGCTTTAGGTATGGTATATCAATGGCAGGATATGTTTTACAATAAGAGATTTTCAAGCACAGAGCTTGGACAGGACGTGAATTTCATGGAATTGGGAAAAGCTTATGGTATAGAAGCTTTTAAAATAGAGTCCAATGATCAGGTGGAAGAAGTTTTAGTAAAGGCTTTAAATTTAAATAAACCTGTTATAGTAGAATGTAATATAAACAGACAGGAGAGGGTTCATCCCATTGTTCCACCAGGTGCTGCTATAACGGAAATTATAGCGTAGAAAAAGAAATTGTCTCAAACTTTGCCATGAGACAATTTCCTTTTGTTTTAAGCTTTTTTTACTATTCTACCCTCAAATAATTCATAGGAATACAAAAGTATACATATGATGTAGGAATTTACTATAGTCATGAGCAGAGTTTGTACTATCCGTGGTATCCACATAATCATAAATCCTTTTGTCATAAGAGCTGGAGTGAATATCAGCAAAATACAAGTATTTGCAGTGGAAACAATAATTCCGGAAATTCCAAGGGAGATGGCCAGTTTAAAATAGTTGCTGTTTATGAAATCACGGGCTTTTCCAGTTCCCTTTTTAATGAACATATTTATAATAAACAGTACTATTCCTATAACGCCTATAAGCATGAAGCCGGCGACCATATACTGAGACTTTGTACCCAGTGATATTAATAATTTGCCCAAATAGGACTGGGCTGCAAGTTTTGTTACCATAAAATTGAATAAACCTATTAGAAATAAGAGTATAAAAAATGCATTGTAATAATTTATTATTTTATGCTCTTCAGTGTTCTTAATACGTTTCCATATAACAGCAGGTAAAAAGCCGGCAATTACATTGGTGATGGTAAGCAGGGGAATATATGCCCCCATGGGAGTTATTATGTATCCCAATATATCTACCAGTCCTCCTGCAATTCCGCCATAAAGCGGGCCGAACAGAAGTCCCGGCATTACATAGAATATGGCACTAAAACTTATTCTCATAGTGAGTATACCACCTGCAGCTATTAATATGGAAAAAGATCTTAAGACAAGTGCAATGGCAATAAATACGGCAGTAGTAACGAGAAATTTTGTATTCATTCTATTTTTCATATCTTTTACCTCCAGTGTTTATTTGATCTAACTTTACAAGGAGTTAATTGATTTTCAATAGAAACACCTCTTTTCTCTTTAATGTGGTCACATTAAAGAGAAAAGAGGTAAATACAAGATCCCTTTAATGTAACAGCGGAAGCAATATTATATCATAAGCTTTAAATCAATAATGTAATGCATTTAAGCTTTTCGTTTAGAGACAACCTCCCATTCTCTAACACTTTATGCATAATATTTACTCTGCTACCTATATTTTAATTATATAAAATGGCATGCATATTGTCTATATATTTTGCATGATATGAAGAAATTTCGACTTTGATATTTAATTTAGAAGTTCTTTTACATCTCTGTAAACAAGTATATTGGAAATTCCACCGTAATATCTTATTATGCCGTCTATTACTGTTATAGGTGGGGTAAATCCTTGTTCTATAACTTTTTTTACCTTAGCATCATCAGTTGAAAAATTGAGATTACTTAATTCTATAAATTTTATATCTATATTTTGTGCTACATCACTTATTTCTAGAAAATTTTTTAAATTGCCATATAGATCGTAAGTTCTTCTAAAGATCAATTTGTCTGATGAACTCTCATTTTTGCCGGATTTGCAATTTGAGCAGTTTGAACATTTAAAACAACTTGAGTCTTTGCAGCTGCAGTAGTTGATACCAGATAAAATGGAATCTTTATTTCCATATACTGCTATTTTTATTTTCATATGATAAAATCCTTTCCTATCCTAAATTAGATATTTTATAATAATTTGAATTTCGCTTATGTTGACAAAAACTCTATTTAAAAATAGAATTATTATATTGCAGTAACTTACTACATTTATGCATAAACTGTATAAAAATTTTATTATATGGGAGGGACAATCGATGAAGAGAGAAATATATATGGATTATGCAGCTACCACCTTTGTTAAGCCAGAGGTTTTGGCGGAGATGAATCCATATTTTACTGAGAATTTTGGCAACCCTTCTTCGGTTTATTATATATCAAGAAAAACTAAAATGGCAATAGCTAAAGCCAGAGAGGGTATATCAAAGATTATAAATGCAAATAAAGATGAAATATTTTTTACAAGTGGAGGTTCTGAAGCCGACAATTGGGCTATAAAGGGAGTAGCACTGGCTAATAAAAATAGGGGAAGACATATAATAACTACAAAAATAGAACATCATGCCGTATTGAATACATGTAGATATCTAGAAAATCATGGCTTTAAAGTAAGCTATCTCTCTGTGGATAAATTTGGAAAAATTGATTTACAGGAGCTTGAAAATTTAATTACGAAGGATACTATACTTGTGTCTGTTATGTTTGCAAATAATGAAATAGGCACTATAGAGCCAATAAGTGATATAGGTAAAATCTGCAGGAAAAAGGGAGTTCTATTTCACACTGATGCAGTTCAAGCTGTGGGAAATGTTCCCATCGATGTGCAGTCTATGAATATAGATTTGCTCTCGATGGCATCACATAAATTTTATGGCCCAAAGGGTATGGGAGCTCTTTATATAAAAAGGGGAACTAAGATAGACAGTCTAATCCATGGGGGTTCTCAAGAGAGAGGGAGAAGGGCCGGTACAGAAAATATTGCAGGTATAGTTGGTATGTCGAAAGCATTGGAGATTGCAGCTTCAAATATGGATGAAGAGAGAAAGAGACTGATATATTTACGAGATAAGCTAATAGATGGGCTTTTGAAAATACCGTATGCTAGTTTAAATGGAGATAGAACCTGCAGACTGCCAGGTAACGTGAATATAAGTTTTGAATTTGTAGATGGTGAAATCATGGTCATGTCTCTGGACAGTGAAGGTATATATGTTTCCACGGGGAGTGCATGTTCCGCAGGAGCAGTAGAACCTTCCCATGTACTCACTGCAATTGGGCTTTCTGAGAAAGAAGCCAAAAGCTCTCTAAGGCTTACTTTAGGGGCAAAAACTACAGAGGATGACGTGGACTATGTGATAAAGGTCCTAAGCCGCAGGGTTTCTGACTTTAGAAAAAGTAATAAAAGATGGAATGAAAGATCACATTAGATAATTTCTTCTAAGTGGAACAGGTGATAAATATGGTAAAAAAAGTAGTAGTGGGTATGAGCGGAGGTGTGGACAGTTCTGTGGCAGCATATCTTTTGAAAAAACAGGGATATGACGTTATAGGAGCTACCATGCAGGTATGGCAGGATGACGATTATTATCAAGGTATGGAGGGAGGGTGCTGTTCCCTGAGTGCGGTAGATGATGCCAGAGCTGTAGCATACCATTTGAAAATTCCTTACTATGTTATGAATTTTAGAGATGTATTTAAACGGAATGTAATAGATTATTTTATAGATGAATATGTGAAAGGCAGAACTCCCAATCCCTGCGTAGCTTGTAATAAGTATATAAAATTTGAGGAGCTTTTAAAAAGAGCGGTGGAGCTGGGTGCAGATTATGTGGCTACAGGTCACTATGCTACGGTGGAAAAAGTAAATGGAAGGTATGTCCTGAAAAAATCAAAAGACGTTAAAAAGGATCAAACCTATGCTCTTTACAATTTGAGTCAATTTCAACTGGCGCATACACTCATGCCCTGTGGTGTATATAATAAGGAAGAAATAAGAAAAATAGCAAAAGATATAGGCCTTGGGGTTCATAATAAAAAGGACAGCGAGGAGATATGTTTTATACCTGATAATGATCATGGTTCTTATATAAAAAGATGTGTACCCGGTAAGATTAAGGAAGGTAATTTTGTAGACAAAAATGGAAATGTACTTGGGAAACATAAAGGAGTAGTCTATTATACTATAGGACAGAGAAAGGGTCTTGGAATAGCTTTGGGAACGCCTATGTATGTTGTAGATATAAATCCGGCTGCAAATGAAGTTGTGCTTGGGAAGCAGGAGGATATATTTAAAAAAAATTTAATTGCAGTGGATGTAAATTTTATGGCTTTTGAAAAATTGGAAAAACCCATGAAAGTTCAGGCCAAAATAAGATATTCTGCTGTACCTGCAGAAGCAACTATAAGTATGGAGGATGAAAAAAGGGTAAGGGTTGAGTTCTCAGAAAAACAGAGAGCCATTACAAGAGGTCAATCTGTAGTATTTTACAGTGGAGATATTTTAATTGGAGGCGGAATAATTGAAAGTGTGCAGTGATTCATGTTAAAATTATAGAATAAATACAATGGTAAAGGAGATTTTAACATGAATGATCTGCCGAAAGTGTTTGATGATTTTAGCGATTCTAGAAAAAAGGGATTTATAAGAATAAAAAACCTCAAAGATGAGGGCAAAAAAGTCGTAGGTACTTTTTGCACGTTTACCCCCTGGGAGATTATAAATGCTTCTGGTGCAGTATCTGTGTCCCTTTGTGCTAAAAGTGATGAAACCATAGAAGATGCTGAAAAATATCTTCCTAGAAATTTATGTCCTCTCATAAAATCCAGCTATGGATTTGCAATAACTGACAAGTGCCCTTATTTTTATTTTTCTGATCTTATAGTAGGAGAGACTACCTGTGATGGAAAAAAGAAAATGTATGAATATTTATCCAAAGTGAAGAATGTACATGTTATGCAGCTTCCCCAAACCAGTGCAGGTGAGGATTCCTTTAAGTTATGGAAGAATGAAATATTAAAGCTTAAAAGCCACTTGGAGAAGGAGTTTGGCGTCAGCATAACGGAACAAGAAATTCGGGAATCTATAAAAGTAAGAAATAAGGAAAGAAAAGCTTTAATGGCATTTTCCGCATTGGGAAAGATGGATCCACCGCCTATAACTGGACTTGAAATGCTTAGAGTTTTAAGTGGTGCTTCTTTTAAATGGGACAAGGATGCAGAGATAGAGGAAATATATAATTTGATAGATGATGTTGTAAAAGAACAGAAAAATGGGGCAGAAAAGGTTTCACAAGATGCTAAAAGAATACTTGTGACAGGATGTCCTTTAGGAGAGTCAACTGAAAAGATAATAAATGCCATAGAGGGAAATGGCGGGGTAGTGGTTTGCTATGAAAATTGTACAGGTATAAAGGAAACCAGTAGACTGGTAGATGAGGATAGAGAGCCGATAGATGCACTTACTGAAAAATATTTAAATATAGGCTGCTCCTGCATGACTCCCAATGACAATAGGACAAAGCTTATATCAGAGCTTATTGATGAATACAAGGTTGACGGTGTAGTAGATGTAATTCTCCAAGCATGTCATACTTACAGTGTGGAGTCCTATGGGATGAAAAAATTTGTTACGGAAAAAAAGAATATACCTTATATGAACATTGAAACGGATTACTCCCAGGCAGA
Organism: Clostridium sp. HV4-5-A1G; assembly: GCF_900184915.1. Classification (NCBI taxonomy): domain Bacteria; kingdom Bacillati; phylum Bacillota; class Clostridia; order Eubacteriales; family Clostridiaceae; genus Clostridium; species Clostridium sp. HV4-5-A1G. The sequence continues at coordinate 9,010 of NZ_FXYI02000037.1, forward strand.
TATAGGCCAGATAAAAACCAGGATATCCGCATTTATAGAAATGTTGTAATAAAATAGGGCTTGAGTTTTTCAGTGTTTATAAAAATAATGGTAAAACTTGAGCCCTTTTAGTCAGCACCAAAATTACTGAAAATTTTTGCAATATGATATATCGTGTAAAACAATGCTTTATATATGGGAGGAAAGATGATGAAGATGCTTATAGTCTGTTCCGAAAAAAGCAGTAAATTACCTGAAAATGAATTTTATATAAAAACGGACAGCAGGTTTGCAAATTCAAAATTCATACCTAATATGATTGATTCTAAAGAGGTATGTACAGTATGCGGCAGGAGATGTATGTGGTGTAGGGGAAGGTACAAATTAAATTTTAAAGATAGTATAAGTGAAATAGTAAAGCTTCCTGACTTATATAGAAAATTTGAGGATTTTCCATTGAAATATCTTCCAAGTAAATTTAAGGAACATGATATAGCTGTGTTGTTGGGAATACATGAGGATATAATAGTTGAAATTCCAAAATTGCTGCATAATAGTGGCGGAAAAGCATTGATAGCAGCTTGTGAGAGTGGAAAGTGGGTATCTAAATGGACAAGGGAAAAGTTAGTGGATGAATGCAAAAAAAACCGTCTGCAATATGCATTTCCCAAACCATTTTGTACATTGAATTATGGAAAATTTCCTCTTATAAATGAATTTATAGATACTTTTAAAATAGGAAAACCGAATTTCAGATTGTTTGTAGACAACAGAAATATAATAAGGAAAGCAGAAGTTATCATATCTGCGCCCTGTGGAAATGGTTACAATATAGCCAGGCATCTGGAGGGGAAAAAACTAGGAGAAGAAGCGAGAAGAGCCCTGGCCAAATATTGGCATAGTTATCCTTGCCTTGGAGATATGCATATAGATGGTGAACTTGGTGACACACCTCTTCATATAGCAGGATATACTCATTACAGTGCGTTGGAAAGGGCTGAAATAATAAGAATTTGAGAAATTTTTTACATAGTGTATTGCTTTTTATATGGGTATATTATAGAGTAAAATTAAAAGTGAACAGAGGATGGAGAGTGGGATTGTATATGAATATACTAGTGACGGGACCTAGGGGGAAAATGGGAAGACTTATTGTAAAAATGGCTGAGAATACTGATGGATTGAAAGTAGTCTCAGCTGTGGCTCCAAAGGGAAGAGATTATATAGGAAAGGATGTGGGATTGGTATCTGGGTTGGGCAAATCTATAGGGGCTGAAGTGACAGATGATTTGGAATCCGTTATAGAAAGATGTGATGCTGTAATTGACTATACTACACCGAAATTTTCCATGGAGGTTATGAGAAAAGCATTGGAGTATAAGAAAGGAGTTGTTTGCGGTACCACTGGATTTTCGGAAAAGCAATACGATGAGATAAAGAAGCTTTCAAAGCATATACCACTTATAATTGCCGCTAATACTTCCATGGTGGTAAATCTCATGTATGAACTTTTGAAAATTTCAGCACAAGCTATAGGAAACATGTCGGATATAGAAATAATAGAAATGCATGACAGATATAAAAAAGACGCCCCCAGCGGAACTTCAAGGGAAATGGGAGAGATTATGGCTAAAGTTCTTGGAAAAAATCTAAAAGAGGTGGCCGTTTATGGAAGAGAGGGCGAAGAGCCAAGAAAAGAGGGAACCATAGGATTTCACTCGGTAAGGGCCGGGGACATATCAAGCAGCCACACTGTTATATTTGGTCTTATGGGAGAGAGACTTGAAATTACTCACCATGCATACAATTGGGAATGTTTTGCCAGAGGAGCATGCAGGGCAGCACTTTTTTTAGAAGCGAAAGAATCTGGAATTTATGGTATGGAAGACGTGCTCAGGATATAGGGGAGAAAAGGATTTGGCAGTTGCTAAATCCTTTTTTATGGATACATAATATATTTTCTCATGAAAATAATATACAGTAGCATATATTTTTAAATGAACCAATCGATGTATGGTAGATGTAAAGTGAGGAAATATTAAAATAATAGATTGTAGGAGAGAAAATCATGGGTAATTATAACATTCAACGTAGAGAAATAGAAGCTATATATGGAAAAGTAAGTCCCTTTGAACTTAAAAATAGGTTGATAAGCTTGGCCGAAGAATCTAAGGAGGCAGGAATACATTCCCTTTTAGATGCAGGAAGAGGAAATCCAAATTGGATTTCAGCTGCACCCAGAGAGGCCTTTTTTACCTTTGGGCATTTTGCTGTAGAAGAGAGTAGGAGGGTATGGAATGACAATGATCTGGCAGGTATGCCGAAAAGGGATGGAATTGCAGCTAGATTTTTAAATTTCATGAGAAAAAACAAAAGTGAACCGGGGATGGAAACACTTGAGAAGATGATAAATTACGGAATTACCATAAAGGGATTTGATGAGGACGAATGGATATATGAGCTGACAGATGGAATTATTGGGGACAATTATCCACAGCCAGGAAGGATACTCAGGCATGTAGAAAGCGTTGTCCACGATTATCTTATTCAAGAATTGTGTTATAATGAACCACTTGAAAGGAAATTCAATCTTTTTGCGGTAGAGGGGGCCACTGCAGGTATGTGCTATATTTTTGACAGCCTTATAGCCAATAACATGCTGTCTAAAGGGGATAAAATAGCAATTATGGTTCCCATTTTTACTCCATATCTGGAAATTCCGCACTTGCCAAGATATGATTTTGAAGTTGTGGAACTGATGGCCAATGAAGTTACAGGACAATATTCCTATGAAGAATTAAAAAAGATTTCAGATCCTGGTATAAAAGCATTATTTATAGTGAATCCAAGTAATCCGCTTTCTATAGCTATGAGGCCTGTTATAGTAAAAGGATTGAAGGAGATTGTAGAAAAGAGTAATCCTGATTTGATGATTATATCAGATGATGTGTATGGAACTTTTGTAGAGAATTTTCATTCTCTGATGGCAGATCTGCCATATAATACCATAGGAGTGTATTCATTTTCCAAGTACTTTGGAGTAACGGGATGGAGACTTGGAACTATTGCACTGTATGAAGACAATGTATTTGATAAATTATTGGGCCAGCAGGATGAGGACAAAAAAGAAAGGGCAAAGAGGAGGTATGCGGCACTTTCAACGGAATCTGAAAAAATTCCTTTTATAGACAGAATAGTGGCGGACAGCAGACAGGTAGCCCTTAATCATACAGCAGGATTGTCTACGCCGCAGCAGGTTCAAATGGCTTTTTTCGCGCTGTTTGCTTTGGTGGATAAAAGAAATAGATATAAGGATCTGGTCAATTCCATATGTCACAGGCGGAAAAAGTTGTTATTTAATGGGCTGGGGCTTGAATTAGATGAAAATTCCTTTGATGCTTCATATTATGCCCAGTTTGATCTCCTGGAATGGGCAGAACAAAACTATGGAGGAGAGTTTGCAGATTACTTGAAAGATAATTATAAACCTATAGATGTTCTCTTGAAGCTGGCAGAGGAATCTTCAATAGTACTTCTGGGGGGAAGCGGGTTTCATGGTCCTAAGTGGTCCATAAGGATATCTCTTGCAAATTTAGATGATGAATCCTATTCACAAATAGGAGAAATTATTCACAGCATACTAGAAGAATATGTTGCAAATTGGGAGAATACAAGAGAATAAAAAGTCAAGTATCTCCTCACCAAAAATAAAGTTTTTTACATTAATTTTGTGTTTATTTTTTAACGACAGCTTTTTCCAACTCAACAGTTTGAATAATTTCTTCTCTATTTATGTGTTTCATTTCCAGGTAGATAACACCTGCAGTTATGAGAGCAGATGAAATATCAGCTATAGGCGGAGTCCTCCATACACCTTCAATGCCCCAAAAATGCGGCAATATCAGCAATAGAGGAATCAATAACAACAACTGTCTGGATAATCCTAAAATTGTGGATTGAATTGGCTTGTTAACTGCCTGAAAGTATTGGGAACAGACAATTTGAAAGCCGGCCACAGGAAACATTAAAAAAAAGATTGACATTGCATGGGCAGCGAGTCGGGTTAGCTCTATATTATTGTTATTAAACATATTGGCAATTTGAGTAGGCCATATATGCACTACTGCAGTGCTGACTACTGCTATGATTGTACCCACAATTACTGCCTTTTTCAAGGCTTCTTTTACTCTATCGAATTGCTGAGCGCCATAGTTAAAACCGATTATAGGCTGGGCGCCTTGGCTGATACCGAGAATAGGCATAAACATTAGGGTGGATATACTTCCAACAATGCCCATGGCTGAAAGTGCTATATCGCCACCATAGGTTGTTAATGCTCTATTCAAGATAAGATTTTGAAGACTATTGGCCAATTGCATTGAAAATGGGGCAAAGCCAATAGATACGATACTAATGACTATATTTTTCTGCAATTTGAGATTCTTAAGTCGTATTTTAAGTAAACTATGACCCCAAAGGAAATAACTTAACACCCAAATCGATGAAAATATCTGACCGCAGATAGTCGCCAATGCTGATCCTTTAATTCCAATGCCTAATCTTATTACAAAAATATAATTTAAGACTATATTGATTACAGTTCCAATCACCTGGGTATACATGGCCATTTTAGGATTACCCTCAGCTCTGATAAAATTGACCATTCCCATGCTTATAGAGCCCAAAGCCGAAGCTAGCATTATAATATGGGTAAAATCTTTGGCATAAGGTAAAGTTTTAGCACTGGCTCCAAAAAAACTTAAAATAGGATTAGTAAAAAGAAAATAAATAATGCTTATACATATTGGCAGCAATATTAACAACAACAGAGCATTTCCAGCGATTTTTTCAGCTTCTTCCGGCTTTTTTTCTCCCAGGCGGATGGAGATAAGCGATGTAGCTCCAACACCAATTAGAACAGATACCGCCATGAGAATAAGCATAATTGGAAAGGCTACGGTTATAGCTGCAATAGCAATTGAACCTACCCCACGGCCTACAAACATACGGTCGATAATGTTATATATAGAGTTTACTAGCATGGCGATAACAGCTGGCCAGGAAAATTTCCACAGCAGTCTACTAATTTTTGCATCTCTAAGTTCCATTGTACTATCCATTTTTCAATTCACCTTCTTAATTTTTTGCATGAATTCTACAGCATATTTAAGACTATCAACAAACTTCATTAGCTCACTGGGTTCTGTATTACCTAAGATTTTTCCCATACACTGAATGGAGTTTTTCATTATATCTTCTATTTCTAATTTTCCGTCATTTGTAAGGGATATCAAGGTTTTTCGGCGGTCGTTAGCGTCATCACAGCGAATAACCAGACCAGACTTCTCTAATTGATCGATTAAGGTGGTTAAGCTACCTTTCTCCATATTGAGCATCTTTGCAATTTGGGTTGCAGTGAGAACATGATTCTGATAGAGGAAGCCTATGATCATGATGTGATTTTTTTTAATTCCTTGATACTTACGACTTTCTTTTGGAAATTGGCGGAGAAATTTTTCGTGGAACAAACCCATGGTTTTAAACAACAGTTCATGTAACTCTTGTAGTTCTTCGTATGTCATACACATCGCCCTTCATATAGTTAGAATTCTAATCTTAAGAATACTAACTTATTGTATACCTCCATTTTTTAGTTGTCAAGTTAGCAACAAAATTAAAATTTTATATTGACAATCCTGAAAAAGTGGTATAGTATATAAAATAATTTAACTGCTAAAACTTATGAGAAGAAAGAGTAGGTAGAGGAATTTAGTTCAAGCGAGTTCGGGGCAGTGTGAGCCGAATGCTGTAGCCTGTATTGAATGGGTCTTCGAGGTGCCCTGCGAAATGATAGTAGCAGGAGACGGTAGTCTACCGTTAAAAGGACAGGGTATCGAGTAAAATCCGTACCTGAATGAGATAGTTTGTAGATAGGTGGTACAGCGAAATTTTGCATTTCGTCCTTTTGGATGGAATGCTTTTTTATTTCTCAAAATCTGTTTTACAAATTAATAATGGGTGGCACCGCGGTCATTTCGTCCCAGTTTGTGGATGAAATGGCTTTTTTGTATTTAATTTACTAATCGATATGGAGAAGGTGGTAAAATGTTAAATTTATCTGAAGAGGAGTTTTACAGATATAAAAGCTTAAAGAAAAATTTTCCCCTGTTCATAAAGAGCAGCGGGGATGAGACAACTCCTATAAGTATTTATTACAACTTAGACGGAAAAAATAAATTTCTGCTGGAGAGCATATATTCTGAAAATGAAATAGGAAGATACTCTTTTATAGGTATGGATCCCTATATGAAAATGAAAAGCTGTGGAAGTAACATATGCGTGGAGAAAAAAGGATTATTTAAAAATATAAAAGGGAAAATACTTGATTACATTAAAAAATATTTAAATGTTCCCTATGAAGCTCCGGGACTTTCCATTCCATTTACAGGGGGGGCAGTAGGGTATGTAGGCTACGACGTTGTAAGGCAGTATGAGAAATTACCTGATGAAAATAAAGATGATATTGAAACACCGGAATCCTACATGATGTTTTATAAAAAATTTATCTGTTATGATCACTTCAAGCATGAGATCTATTTAATTTACAATTTTATGGAAGGTGACAGTATAACTTACCAGGAAGTAGAGCTTCAGCTGGAGCAGCTAAAGGATATGGTGGGCAGAGGAAATTCATTTCACAGACTGGAGGAAAAAGGCACTGAAAAGCAGGTTACTTCCAATGTCACTGAGAAGAAATACTGCAAAATGGTGGAAAAAGCCAGAGAGTATATAAAATCCGGTGACATATTCCAGGTGGTTTTATCCCAGAGGCTGAAATCAAAGAGCACTTCCCATCCCTTTGATGTGTACAGAAGACTCAGATCGGAGAATCCATCCCCTTATCTGTTTTATATTGATTTTGGGGAATTTGAAATAGCCGGGTCGTCACCTGAAAGTCTTGTATCTGTGAAAAACGGCACAGTGATCACCAACCCCATAGCAGGCACCAGGCCCAGAGGCAAAAGTGCAGAGGAGGATATAAAGCTTAAGCAGGAACTTTTAAATGATGGAAAAGAGAGAGCAGAGCATGTGATGCTGGTGGATCTGGGAAGAAATGATATAGGAAAGATAAGTGAATTCGGAAGTGTAAATCTGGATAAATTTATGGATGTGGGCCTTTATTCCCACGTAATGCACATAGTTTCAAAGGTATCAGGCAGACTGGAGAAGAATCTGGGAGATGTAGACGCCCTGATATCCTGCCTTCCAGTGGGAACTGTATCCGGAGCTCCAAAGATAAGGGCCATGGAAATAATTGACGAACTGGAAAACAGCAAAAGGGGAATTTATTCAGGGGCTGTAGGATATTTTTCCTTTAATGGAAATATGGATACCTGTATTGCAATAAGGACCATACTTTTTAAGGACGGATATGCTTATGTTCAATCCGGGGCAGGTATCGTCTATGATTCCGTTGCCGAAAATGAATATAGGGAAACGTTAAACAAGGCCAGAGCCATGATAGAGGTGATATGATGATACTTTTGATAGATAATTATGATTCTTTTACCTACAATCTCTACCAGTATGTTGGAGAGATCTATGAAGATATAAAAGTTGTGAGAAACGACAGGATATCTTTGAAAGAAATAGATGTGCTTAATCCGGAGGGGATAATACTGTCCCCGGGACCTGGAATACCTGAAAATGCAGGTATATGCATAGATGTTGTCAGGAAATTTGGACCTCAGGTACCGATTCTGGGCATATGCCTTGGACATCAGGCTATAGGCTGTGCCTATGGAGGCAGTGTGGTGAGAGCAGGGCATATAATGCACGGGAAGACATCAAAAGTAGCTTTAAAGCAGAGCAAAATATTTGAACATTTGAAAAATTCCATAGATGTGATGAGGTATCATTCTCTGGTGTTAGAGAGAAAAAGTCTTCCCGGGGAACTTGACATAATTGGTGAAAGCCTTGATGACAGGGAAATAATGGCTGTAAGACATAAAAAATATAGAGTTTATGGACTTCAATTTCACCCTGAGTCCATTCTTACGGAAAGTGGAAAGACAATTATTAAAAATTTTGTGGAGGGGATTTGTAATGCTGCAGGAAATAATTAGAGATGTTATAAGTGGAAATGATCTGGGAGAAAAAGAAGCCTATGATTCCATGAATGAGATAATGCAGGGAAAGGCAACTGACTCTCAAATAGGAGGATTTTTGATAGCTCTCAGGATAAAGGGGGAAACCGTTCAGGAGATAACGGGCTTTGCCAGAGCAATGAGAGATAATGCCCTGCCTTTAAAGCTTGACTCTGAGTATGTCATCGATACCTGTGGAACCGGCGGAGATGGCGGAAGAACTTTTAATATATCAACTGCTGCTGCAATAGTTGCTGCTGCAGCAGGAGTGAAGGTGGCAAAGCACGGCAACAGAGCGGTGTCCAGTAAAAGCGGGAGTGCAGATGTACTTGAAAAGCTGGGATTTGATATAAATTTAAATCCGGAGGATGCCCGGAAAAGCATAGATGAAAATGGTATGGCATTTCTTTTTGCCCAGAGATATCACAGTGCCATGAAAAATGTGGCAGGTCCCAGAAGAGAATTGGGAACAAGGACCGTGTTCAACATGCTGGGACCTCTTACGAATCCTGCATTTGTAAAAGGTCAGGTACTTGGAGTATACGATAAAAACTTGACCCATGTGGCAGCTGAAGTGCTTGTGAATCTGGGCTGTGAAAGAGCTCTGGTGGTTTGCGGAGAGGACGGCCTGGACGAGATAAGTACTACATCGAAGACCTATGCAAGTGAGCTTAAAAATGGTGAGATAAGAGATTATACCTTAAATCCTGAAGACTTTGACATCAGGATATCCAGTATGGATGACATAGCAGGCGGCACAGCCGTTGAAAATGCACAGTTCATACTTGAAATTCTCAAGGGCAGCAAAGGCCCCAAAAGGGATATTGTGCTTTTGAACAGTGGAGCGGCCCTTTATGTGGGAAAAGTTTCCGGGAGCATAGCAGAGGGAATAGATATGGCAAGAGAAGTTGTAGATTCAAAAAGGGCCTATGAAAAGCTGCAGGAGCTTGTGAATTGCAGCAGGGCTGTCGGTTAGAGATACCTATATTATGAGGAGATGATAAATAAGGTGATACTTGAAGATATAGTTGCAGAAAAAATACCTCAGATTGAAGTGGAAAAACAGATTGTGCCTGCGACAAAACTTGCCAAAAGCTCAGGAAATTCAAGTAGAAGAAATTTTAAAAGATCACTGGACAAAAGTGGGATATCCATTATTGCTGAAATAAAAAAGGCCTCTCCATCTAGGGGGGTAATACTGGAAGATTTTGATGTGGTGAAGATAGCGAGGATATATGAAGATTTGGATGTAGATGCGGTTTCCGTACTTACGGAAAAGAATTTTTTCCAGGGAAATGACAGGTATATAGATGAGGTTAAAAAAGTAAATTCAAAACCTGTGCTGAGAAAGGATTTTATAGTTGATCCATACCAGATATATCAGTCAAAGGCCCTTGGAGCAGATGCCCTGCTGCTTATAACTGCAATTTTAAAAGATAAGCTGGAAGAGTATTACAAGCTGGCAGAAAAAATCGGACTTCAATGTCTGGTGGAGGTGCATGACGAGAGAGAACTTGAAACTGCACTGCAGGCAGAATGTAATATCATAGGTATAAACAACAGAAATCTGAAGGACTTTTCGGAGAATTTAAAAAATACGGAGAGGCTTATAAAAAGAATGCCCACAGGCATTACCATTGTATCGGAAAGTGGAATAAAAAATGAGAAAGATATAAAATATCTGAAAAGTGTTGGAGCAGATGCAGTGCTTATAGGTGAGACTTTTATGAGAAATATAGATAATGTATCCAGGATTCGTGAGCTTGTAAAAAATGCAAGGATGTGAACAGGATGGAAAGGGGTGCAGCCTGTGACTCTGGTAAAAATATGCGGGATAAGGAGGAGCGCTGATATAGAAATTTTAAATGAACTGCTGCCGGATTATGCAGGATTTATATTCTGTGACAGTAAAAGAAAGGTAACTTTAAGTGAGGCAGAAGATCTTGTAAAAAAATTGGACAACAATATCAAAAGAGTGGGAGTTTTTAAAGACAATGATGTGAATGAAGTAGTTGATACAGCCAGGGCTTTGAAGCTGGATGCAGTTCAGCTTCATGGAGCTGAAGATGGAAAATATTTGAGCAGTTTGACCCCTTTTAATATCTGGAAAACAGTTCATGTAAATGTGAACTATGTGTCCAAAAATGATATTTGGCAGAAAATACACAGTACATGCAAGTTGGATATTGAAGCCGTGCTGCTGGACAGCAGTGTAAGAGGCAAAAACGGCGGTACCGGCGTGAGTTTTAACTGGAATGTACTGGAAGGTATTCATATAGACAAAAAATTGGTACTGGCGGGAGGACTGAATTCAGAAAATATTATTCAGGCCATAAAAGTTGTGAGGCCGGAGGTGGTAGATGTGTCCGGTGGTGTGGAGGAAAATGGTATGAAAAGTTTTAAGAAAATAAAAGATTTTATAGGGAAAGTGAGGAGTATATAATGGAAGGAAGATTTGGAAAATTCGGCGGTCAATACGTTCCTGAAACCATAATGAATGCAATTACAGAATTGGAAAGGGAATTTAGTGAGGCCATAGAGGATGAAAAATTCATGGAGGAATACAGATATTACCTTAAAGAATATGTAGGAAGGGAAAATCCTCTGTATTTTGCCGAGAATATGACAAAAAAACTGGGAGGAGCCAGGATATACCTTAAAAGAGAGGATTTAAACCATACGGGGGCACATAAGATAAACAATGCCCTGGGACAGGTACTCCTTGCCAGAAGAATGGGTAAAAAGAAAGTTATAGCTGAGACAGGTGCAGGACAGCACGGGGTGGCAACTGCAACCGCGGCGGCTCTGTTCGGAATGAAATGTGAGATATTCATGGGTGAAAAGGATATAAGAAGGCAGGCTCTTAATGTATTCAAGATGAAAATACTTGGGGCAGATGTGACCTCTGTGACTGCGGGAACTGGAACACTGAAGGATGCGGTAAATGAGGCCATGAGAAACTGGGTTTCTAATATAGAGGATACTTTTTATGTAATAGGATCCGTAATGGGACCTCATCCATATCCCACCATGGTGAGGGATTTCCAGAGAGTCATAGGAGATGAGGCCAGAAGACAGATCCTGGAGAAAGAAGGAAGACTGCCTGATTACATTATAGCCTGTGTAGGCGGTGGAAGTAACTCCATGGGTATTTTTTATCCTTTTGTAGAAGATGAATCAGTAAAACTCATAGGAGTGGAAGCAGCAGGAAAAGGACTTGATACGGATCAGCATGCAGCAACTATAGAAAAGGGCTCTGTAGGCGTAATCCACGGAATGATGACCTATGTACTCCAGGATGAAGATGGGCAGATACTTCCGGCCTATTCCATATCTGCAGGTCTTGATTACCCTGGAGTGGGGCCGGAACACGCCTATTACAATGATGTAAAGAGGGCAGTTTATGAATCCGCCACGGACAGTGAGGCAGTAGAAGCATTTACCTATCTTTCAAGGGTGGAGGGAATAATTCCTGCCCTTGAAAGTGCACATGCAGTGGCTTATGCCATGAAACTGGCTCCAGAACTCGACAAGGACAAGATAATCATCATAAATTTATCAGGAAGAGGAGACAAGGACATGAATACCATGGCAGCTATAATGGGGGTGGAATTATAATGAACAGGATAGATTTGAAATTCAGTCAGTTAAAGGAAAAAGGTGAAAAGGCACTTATACCTTTTATAACGGCAGGTGATCCGGATTTGGAAACTACCGTAGAAATCGTACTTGCTATGGAGAGTTCAGGAGCGGATATAATAGAACTGGGCATACCTTATTCGGATCCTCTGGCAGATGGAGTTACAATACAGGCATCTTCAAACAGGGCACTTAAAAATGGAGTGAAGATATTCAAAATAATGGACACAGTGAAAAACATAAGGAAAAGAACACAGGTGCCCCTCGTATATCTGGTTTATTACAGTTCCATATTCAAGTATGGGATGGAGAAGTTCATAAAAGAATGCAGCAGCTGCGGCATAGATGGCCTCATAATACCGGATCTTCCAATAGAGGAGAGAAAAGATATTATAGCAATGGGAGAAAAATATGGAGTATACCTTATTCCTCTTGTGGCACCAACATCCAAGGAGAGAATAGAAAAAATAGTGAGGGGTGCCAGAGGGTTTGTATACTGCGTTTCCGTAAATGGAGTCACAGGTGCGAGAAACTCCATAAACACTGACATAAAAGAATACATGAAAATTGTTTCAAGCTATACTGATATACCTAGGGCACTTGGGTTCGGAATATCCTCGGCAGCCATGGCCGAAAAATTCAAACCCTACTGCCAGGGTATAATTGTAGGAAGTGCACTGATTGACAGGATAGCAGAAGGAAAAAGCAAAGGAGATATACTGGATAGTGTGAAAGAATTTATTGGAGAATTGAAAAACGGCTTGAGACAGTGATTTAATTCTGCGTTTTTAAAAATATACATTGTAAAAGCATGTATGTCAAGAACGCCTCCTTGTGCAGGCGTTCTTTTGAGGGCTCTGAATGTTGACCAATCCATATGCTGAATTTCATCCATCTTTACGTATAAAGAGAATACAAGGAACTAAAGATATTTTTGAGATGACAATTAAAATGAGTATTAGAGTAACATGGCAGTATACAGATAATAGAATATTACTCAGAAATAAATGAAGTTATAGAATTTTATTTTATAGAATAATATGCAGAATAAATATCCCTGGCTACAGAAGCTGCTCCCACTCCTCCCTGGCCACCGTCAAACAGCACTACACATACGGCTATTTGGGGTTTGTCAAGAGGAGCAAAACCGATGTATTCGGCATAGTCGGTTCTTCCCACCTGCTCCTGATTGCCAAGACTCTGGGCGGTACCTGTTTTACCTGCAGTAGCTATGGGGAATCCGCTGAATACCTGGGCAGCCGTACCGCTTTGATTAACGGCACTCATTCCCTGTTTAACTGATGATATTGTCTCGGCTTTAACACCTGTTTTCTCTATTATTTCAGGTTTCACCTTTTCGATGACTTTGCCGTCTACATTCAGATATTGATTCACCAGGTGAAGTTTATATCTGGTGCCGCCGTTGGCAATAGTGGCAGCATTTGCTATCTGAAGAGGGGTAAACTGGTTCAGTCCCTGACCTATGGCGGAATTTTCTATATTTGCCGGCACCTTCAGCTGGGCATTGGCATCTGATATGGTTATACTGTACAATACATCAAGCATGCTATCCATCTGGCTGCCGCTTATGTCCTTTTTGTTGTTCGGATCTGCTTTTACAAGCTCTAAAAACAACTCTCTGTACTTTGACCTGTTGAAAGCACTTTTACCTTCCTTTATGGAATTCTTCACTAGATCCTTGATAAAGTATCTTTCACGATCATGAATCTTCTCTGCTGCTCCAGGGAATAGGCACTGCTTATATTGTACTGTTTTACAAGTTTTTTAAAAGTATCTTCCGGAGATATCTTCAGAAGTTCTTTGTTGACTAAAACTTTTAGCTCATCATCAGAAATATTTTTATTCTTGCTTTTGATGCTTTTCTCGATATCCTCATTTAATCCCCTGTCCCTTTTAAATTTAATTTCAAGATTTTTCCTGGTTTCCTCATCGTCACTTCTGAATTCAAATCTAAAGGGATTTATCTTGAGCTCAAAATCGTCCTGCTGATTTTCGTCGCTTTCGTCCAATATCTTAAATACCTCGCTCATTGTAGTGAAAAAAACCTTATCACTATCATCTGTCTGATTGTACACCAGCATATATCCCTGGGTACTGGTAGCCAGAACACTGCCTTTCACATCCAGAATCTTTCCCCTGGGGGCTGCATCGGGAATTTGTCTTATGGATTTATTGTTGGAACGCTCTTTATATTCCTGACCTTCTACCACCTGCAGAAAAAAAAGTCTTCCTGCGATAGTAGAAAAAATAATCAGCATAATTGTTATAAGCATAGTGTATCTCGTAATATTGAATTCCTTTTTTTTAATCAAATATATCATCCCCCAAATTATTATTAAATTACTGGAAAAAATAAATTATAAAGCCTTAAGAAATTAGGCAAGCCTGCTGGACTTGATAATATTATCAAACGGATTAGAAATCAAGATTATATCAGGATTTACTATGTGTCCGAAGAAAATTTATAAATAAAGATAATCTTAGAAAATATTATATCTGAGGTAGCTAATGCAACAGATAATAAATATAGTCGAAAAACAATTTTAAGTGATATACTTAAAGCTTTTAAGGGAGCCTGGATTAATATTATAGGGGAAATCTATAGTATCAGTAAGTTGACACAGCAATTTTAGTGAGAGCTCTAGTAAATGTAATTGAATTAATGTTGAGGTAAAGGTACAAGTATTTCATCTGAGGGGGAAACTTTACCACTTACAGCTCTAACATCAGCTTCATATTGTGCTTTTACATCTGCAGGAGCATTTTCATAAGTATATACACTAAATTGTACTGGTTTAGTACTATAAGATTTGACTTTTATACTATCTTCAACAGGCTGATCTAAAATTTTCAAAACTTTTTCTTCATTTAAAACAGAGTTATTTTTATGCTTAACTTTAGTTGGTTTCCCATCTTCATCAACTGATATTATAGTAATACCCTGTATAGTTTCTCCTGCATGAAATTTTTTGGTGCTTATTTCATTAGTATTGGCTTTATCAGCATTGATTTCATTTATATTACTTTGTGCCAAAGTATTTAAACTTACTGATGAACATACAGTTATAATAGCAGCCAAAGCGCCTATAATTATACCTTTTTTTCTTATTTTTAAATTCAACATATTTTCTAGTCTCCTTTTTAACATATTCTTATTATTGAAACTTGTAATTAAATTCTGTTTTGCTATATTATTTTTATTAAGTCTTAAAGAATTAACAAGGGTTGATGCATATAATTTTCTTTCTTTCACATTTGATTTTTTAAGTACAGCTTCATCGCAAGATAATTCACAGTCATTGTTTATTGCCTTAAACATTATGTAAATTAAAGGATTAAACCAATGTACTGCTAAAGTTATTAATATTACAACCTTATATATTATGTCATGCCTTTTATAATGCATAAGCTCATGCTTTAAAATATATTTTAATTCCTGAGCATCATATGAGACGTTGGGGATTACTATGCGGGCATTGAATATTCCTATACCTAACGGTGTTGAAATTGCTGTACAATACTTTAATGAAATTTTTTTCTTAATATGCATTTCTTTTAATAACTTTAAATATATATTTTTAGTATTATTGTCAGATACATCGTAAATAAAATGTTTGATTTTGTTATTGAAAGCAAAATAAGAAATAATATGATAAACTAGAAATATTATTGAAACGGTCAACCATAAATAAAATAGTATTATAAAATAATTTACTACATTATCATTTAGAC
>NZ_FXYI02000038.1:0-24025 GCF_900184915.1 Clostridium sp. HV4-5-A1G
AAAATACCCTATAATATAGGAATATAAAAAATTTCTATATTATAGGGTATTTTAATAAAGTTATCTAATTTCTTAAATTATCTTTTTCTTCTGGCTACAGCCAGACGTGACTTGTTGACCTCTTTTATACTGGAGGGTCCCATCTTTAAAATCAATTTCACATAGAGTATATCTATAATAACGAGTTGTACAATACGGGAAACCATTGCATCTGAACGATATTTTGTCTCATTTGTAGAACTCAACAATACAGCATCCGCAACTTCAGTTATTGTGGAATGAATATAACTTGTTAAAGCTACAACTTTAACACCATTTTCTTTTGCTATGTCTATACAATCCAGATCTTCATAGCTTTCACCTGAATGTGAAACTATAAACAACAGATCAGAGGGAACCGTATGAGCACATACTATATTCATTATATGAGAATCATCACAATTGAAAACATTTAACCCAATTCGCGAAAGCTTATGAAATGCATCTTTCGCAATTATTCCGGATGCACCCATTCCAAAAAACAACACCCTTCTAGCATTTAAAATTAAATCTGTCACTTTATCAATCGACTCGTCATCTACCATATTGCTGATATCCCTTATAGAATTTACTGTTGAAAATATAACTTTTTCCTTAACATCACTTGTACTGTCATCAGGCTTGATCTCTTCATATATGGCCTGAGTTGAATCTGCGGATATGTCCTGAGCAGTTCTCACCCTAAACACCTGATAGGAGCTAAACCCTATTTTTCTTAAGAATCTCATTATGGTTGTCTCACTGGTATTACATTTACTTGCAAGATCGCTTATGGAAAGAAGGATAACCTCATTCCTGTTATTTAAGATAAAATCTGCAATATTCTTTTGTACAGGTGACAGAAGGTTATATTTTGTTCTTATTATAGTAAATACATTATCTTTCACAACAATTTTCTCCTTAACATTAATTAAAAGTACTATATACTATTTAATACTAATTTGATGGACTAAATATAGTAAATATACCACCCTTATATATAAAAATTAGTAATTAATTTACTATCATTAATAGTAATACATTTATCCATATATGTCAATGACCATAAATAGTAAAACTCCAGCATTGATTCGCTAAACCCATAAATGTTATACTTGTTTAAAATCCCAATTATACGAATTTTACATAGGTAAAATGAGCTTTTAATTATATAAAATTTCTGGTTGGTACAATTTTCGATTTCTGGTTGCAGACATCTTCCTGTAAAAGCATTTATAATTGATTATATCAACTATAAATGCTTGGAGATGAAAAAGTAATGAAATACTTTATACAGGGACTACTGCTTGGAATTTCTTATGTAGCACCTATAGGCATGCAGAATCTATATGTCATTAATTCTGCCATGTCAAATAAAAAAACCGATGCCTACAAAATAGCTTTCATAACAATATTCTTTGATATTTCTCTTGCCATTACTTGCTTTTGGGGAATTGGAACTATAATTGAGAGGTTGAAAGTTTTAAAAATTTTCGTTTTACTTGTAGGCTGTATAGTTGTCATATATATTGGGCTAAATCTTATACTAAGTACAACATATATAAACAGGAAAGCAGCTGTAGAAAAAAATTTAACTAAAACAATAGCTTCTTGTTTTATAGTCACATGGATGAATCCCCAGGCTATTATTGACGGCTCCTTACTTTTAGGTGGATTTAAGGCATCCATGTCCTATGAAAATTCTGGATTTTTTATATTTGGATCCTGTACGGCCTCGTTTTTCTGGTTTATATTTCTCACAACCATAGTATCCATCTTTAAGCATAGTTTTAACAAAAAATCCATAAGAATCATCAATATAATATGCGGTATAGTAATAATTTATTATGGATTGAAACTGGGCCTTAATTTTATTCAAGAATTGTCAAATACTAAATTCATAGATAATCTCTTAAATTATATTATTGTAAAAGGATCTGAACATATATGTTAAATATAGATTGGAAACCCCAACGAAATTCTTCCACTGCGCTGTACAGACAAATTGTAGATTATATAAAAGAGAAAATAGGAAATGGAGAGTGGACTGTAGGAACACGACTTCCAGTACAAAGAGAGCTGGCAAAAATATTTGAAGTAAACAGAAGTACTGTGATAGAAGCCTTAGATGAATTAAAAGCAGATGGGTTGATTGAAGGCAGAGGTAAAAAAGGTACTGTAATTATAAATAACACCTGGTCTTTAATGGCTTCAACACCTGCTGGAAATTGGGAGCATTATATAAAAAATGGAATACAGCAGCCCAATTTACCTACGATTCAAATTATAAACAAACTTGAGTACAGTGATAATATAATAAGACTTGGAACAGGAGAACTTTCTCCTGAGTTATTCCCAGAAGAAATGATGAAAAATGTATTCAGTACTATCTCCAATAAAATAAAATCCCTGGGATATGAGAGGCCTAAAGGTTTATTATATTTAAGAGAAATTATAAGCCAGCATATTAAAAAATTTCACATAAATGCATCGCCTTCTTCTATATTGATCGTCTCAGGATCTCTTCAAGCACTTCAGTTGATTTCAATGAGTATATTAAAACCCGGTTCTACTGTGCTTGTAGAAAAACCCTCTTATATAAAATCACTTCACGTATTTGAATCCTGGGGGACTAAATTAAAGGGGATATCTATGGATAAAGATGGAGTTAAATTAAATGAGATCTTGAAAAACTTGGATAATACCACTTCGCTTTTATACACCATACCTACATTCAATAACCCTACAGGTACAATTATGTCACAGGATAGAAGGGATGATTTATTAAATTTATGCACTCGTGAAAGACTCCCTATTATTGAAGACGATGCTTACAGGGAATTATGGATGGAAGAAATTCCTCCTGACACTTTGAAGTCAAGGGACAAAAATGGAATAGTGCTCTATATGAATACCCTTTCAAAATCTTTAGCTCCGGGAATGCGAATCGGATGGGTAATAGGACCTGAAGCTGTTATAGAGCGTTTAGGAGATGTGAAAATGCAAACAGACTATGGGGCAAGTTCTATCTCACAGTATGCAGCTGCAGAATGGATAAAGAGCGGATTATATGAAGCATACCTCAAAAAACTCAGGAGAAAACTTAAATTAAGAAGAGACATTACAATAAAAATTCTTGAGAAATATTTTTCAGACATAGCTCTGTGGAATATACCAAAAGGAAGCTTTTATATATGGATGAGATTGAACAGCAAAATAAATATGACCAAACTTTTTTACAGGTGCTGTAAAAACGGAATTCTTATCAATCCAGGATATATGTATGATTTCAATACAAATTATAATATAAGAATTTCATATTCTTATGCTTCTATACAGGATTTGCAATTTGGACTAAAAAAACTTTCCGATATAATTAGGAATTCACATTTTGACTTAGAATAATTAAAATATAATGCTCTACTCTTCAGAAATCTGTAAAGCAGAGCACTATCATTGTATCTATAAATTATTTAATTGCCATTATCTCTTCAATTAAATAATTTATAGATATCACCCTTTTCCAAAGCATTATAAAGACTGTTCTTTCTCTTCAAAAGTTCTTTATATTTTATTACATAGTTCTTATCCGGTTCAAATACCTCCTGTCTGGCATTACATATGTTTTTAAATGCTTCATTATAATCATCATAAACACCTAATGTAACAGAAGAGCTTATCAATGCCCCAAGAGAGCTTGCCTCACTATTTTCATATTTTATTACATTTTTATCGAATGCACTGGCCTGAATTTTATCAAATAAATCAAATTTAGTCATTCCACCTGCTACATTGACGCTGTTGATTTCACCGGATATATTTTCAATAAGGTTAATATTATCGGCTATTTCAAGAGCAATTCCTTCAAGTACAGCTCTCGCCACATCTCCTCTTTTAGTTCCCAAGGTAAGATTGAAAATCACACCTTTTGCCATAGGATTCCAGTAAGGTGCCGCACTACCCTGAAAATGTGGAAGCAGCAATACACCATTCGCACCTACTGTAGATTCAATGGCCTCATCATTTAACATCTTAAAAGAATCTCCACTGCTTTCTTTGTAAAACTGTTCCTTAAGCCATCTATATATAGCACCTGTATTAAAGATACCAGCTTCAGCTATCCATTTGCCAGGAACAGCTGCAGCACTGCATAACGTTCTCATCTGCCCGTCAAAAGCAGGCTTTTCAGAAAACGCAATTACAAAAGATCCTGTACCCGTATTAGCTTCTGCAGAACCCGGTGCCAATATATTTAAGGCCAAAGCTGCACACTGTTGATCTCCACCCCCTATAATTACAGGAATATCTGATTTTAACCCGGTAATTCTTGACATCTCCTGTGTCAAATTCCCCACTATTGAGCCTGGGGCACAGAGTTCAGGCAGCAATTCTTTATCTATCCCAATTTCATTGAGCAATTCCTCATCCCAGTTAAAATTCTTTATATTCATAAGCATAGTTCTCGATGCCTGTGTCCAATCCGTAATAAACTTCCCGGTAAGTAAATATATAACAAAATCTTGTACACCTAATAACTTATGTGTATTTTTATATATTTCAGGCTGCTCTTCTTTAATCCAAAGCATTTTAGGTGCTGAAAAATAAGGATCTAACCTCAATCCAGTTTTACGATAGATCTCATTTGCACCAATTATATTTGAAATCTCAAAACACTGTGTATTACTCCTTTTATCCTGCCACATAACAGAATTAAACAATGGTTTACCTTTTATGTCTACCGGAATTACAGATGCCCTCTGAGAAGTCACCGCAATTGTACATATATTCAACCTATTTCTATTTACATACTGAGCAGTATTCATAAGTGTAAAAACCAATGCATTGTGCCAGCTTTCAGGATCCTGCTCCACTTCATTACCATTCGTTATCACTGTATGATATTCCTTAGACTCCTCATGTATAAACTGACCTTTTAAGCTATAAACTATAGATCTCAAACTGGATGTACCTACATCAATTATAATTGCGTATTCCATAACTTACCTCCATTTAAAAGTTATTTTATAAAACGTATTCATTTTATAACAAATTATTTTACACCCCAGTAATTCAGCAGATTGTCCTTCTTTTTAATTAAGCTTACAAAAAGGTATTAATTAAACTATTTTTTAAAGGAACATATCCATATGTTCCTCTAAAAATAGTTCAATATTTTAATCCTAAAGATATAAAATCACATCAATTATCGTTCATAAAAATCACTTTATGCATCATAAAACATGTTCATATATTTTTTTACAACTTCTTTAACATATTTTACTTCCATTAAAGACACTTTTGAAAGATGATAATTCGTATCTGACTTAAGTGCTCCCTTTATCTTATTTACAGTATACATCGATATTTCAGTGTTTACATTTATTTTGCAGATGCCATTGTATATGCACTCTTTAATAGTGGCTTGAGGGGTTCCTGAACCGCCATGCAATACCAGGGGTATGTCTATCTTTGAGGATATTGCCTTTAGCACTCCTATATCTATCTTAGGTTCCCCCTTATACATACCATGAACAGTTCCTATTGATACGGCAAGAGCATCCACTTCTGTCTTTTTTACAAATTCTTCTGCTTGATCCGGGTCTGTGTAAATCTGTTTTCCCTCGTCTTCATTTGAATAATCTCCACGTGATAATGCCCCAAGTTCCGCTTCTACCGTTACCCCCACTGCATGCGCAATAGATACTATTTGAGCTGTCTTACGTAAATTCTCTTCAAAGCTAAGGCTGGATCCATCAAACATCACAGATGTGAATCCTGCTCTAATGGCCTGAATAATATGCTCAAAGGATTTACAATGATCCAGATGAAGGGCAACTGGAGTACTGATATTTTTAGCCAGGGAATTTACTACTGCATACACAGTATTTAAATCCATATTGCCTAAATATTTTTCTCCAAATGCCACTATGACAGGTTTCTTTAACTCATCCGCCGACTCCAGTACACCTTTTATAGTTTCAAAATTATATACATTAAAAGAACCTATAGCATGCTTCTTCAAATGAGCATCTTTTAACATTGATGATAAATTTACTAACATCCTCTCACCTCGTTGAGCCACTTTTTAAATTCTTTATTCTCAAGCACTTCAGGGTTTACTATAAATCTGGTCTCTTCTGTCTTCAACAATTTTTCGATGTCTTCCATAAGAAGTTCCGGCGATCTGCTCAAAGCTTCCTTAGTTGTGCCTGCTATATGAGTGGATAAAGTCACATTGTCCAGTTCCAAGAACTCACTGCCCTCAGGTATAGGTTCTGTCCAGAACACATCCAGTCCTGCACCGGCTATTTTTTTCTCTTTCAATGCCTTCAACAGTGCTTTTTCCTCCACAAGTCCTGCTCTTGCAGTATTTATAAGATAAGCTGTAGGCTTCATAGATCCTATTTCTTTCTCACCTACTAGATTTTTAGTTTCTTCACTTAAACGAGCATGAAGTGTTATAAAATCACTTTCTTTAAATAAAGTTTCTTTATCTACGGGAGTACAACCTGCTTTTTTTATAACTTCATCATCCACAAATGGATCATATACCATGGTATTTGTTTCAAAACCAGAAAGCTTTTTAGCTACAAGTCGTCCTATATATCCAAATCCCACAATACCAACATTTTTTCCTTTCAATTCCGGAACCCAGCTGGAATTGGAAAACTCTTTTCTCCATTTTCCTCCTTTAATTGAATGAAAAGCTCTGGCAATATTTCTACATTCACTCAACAGCATTCCGACTGCATAGTCAGAAACTGCCTCTGCATTTCTTCCCTTTACATTAAAAACAAGTATTCCCCTTTTTGTAGCTTCTTCAACATTTACGTTTTCAAGTCCTGCACGGGATACCCCTACTATACGCAGTTTCGGCATAGCTTCAAAAACTTTTGAAGAAACGGGTAAAAATAGTCCCATGAGCATGGAAGCATCTTTTCCTTCAGCTTTTATCAGTGAATCGACTTCTTCTATTTCAGGTCCCTTTTTCTCTACTTCCAGCCTTCTATTTTGAAGTTTACCCCAGTCAGATTCCCAATTGCCAACCTTAGTTTCTCCTACAAATTCATTCAGATACTTTTTACAAGCTCCTTCGAAGCTTTCTCCCGGAATCATAGCATCTCCTATTAACAATGCCTTTACTTTCTTTCCCATAATTATGTCCTCCTCTTATTAAAACAGTTTATTTAAATTTTCACGGCAATAAATATAAGTTTTCTCTAAAATCTAAATATATTTTACATCAGTTTATTTACGACTTATTAGTATATTTAGCAGTAAATTTATTACTAAATACAGTATGTCATAATTTATTTTATTTGTCAACAGCTACTTTCCGTGTAAACTAAGTTAATTAAACATGGATTTATAACATAGTCCAATTGGACTGTATTATAAATCCATAAATTCTCATCAATACAAAACAAAAAATCAAGTTATAGGTTTATCAACTTATAATCTCTAGAACCGAGACCTATTTTTTCTCCATAAGCAAGTTGAACCTCACCGTAAGTATTCTTTCTCATAGCTTTAAATTTATCCTCACAGTGGTGATAATCATGGTCATGGTGCTCATTATCTTTTAAAAATGTATTATTCAATTCTACTGCTTTATTTACTAAATCATAACAAGCGGTATCCAGAGCCACTGGATCTACAGATGCCAGTATTCCTATATCCGGCACTATGGGAGTATCACTCCAGGGAACACAATCACAGTCAGGTGTTACATTAATTATAAAGTTTATATATCCTACTTTTCCCTCTTTTCCCTTCACTGCCCCATAAGCATATTCGGTAAGTTTTTCAGTAAATATTTTTGATTCCACTTCACCGCCTGATTCAATGGCCTTAACAGGGCAAACTGTCATACATTCACCACATCCTACACATCTCATCTTATCTATGGATGACTTTTTATCCTCAAGGGTTATGGCTTTTTGAGGACATACCTTTGCACACTGCCCACAGCCTATACATTTTTCTATATTCACACTAGGCCTTATGGAATGTTGATCTTTTTTACCTGTAGGATTTGCACATCCCATGGCCAAATTCTTAATGGCTCCACCAAATCCCGCAACTTCATGACCCTTAAAATGAGACATTACAATCATACTATCAGCCCCAACTATGACACCGGATATCCTCGTATTTTTAAAATGTCTCTTATTTATTTCCACTTCCCTTACATTCTCACCTTTCAAGCCATCTGCTATTATCACAGGTGCATTTACTACCGCATAATTAAATCCATGCAATATTGCTGTGTTTACATGGTCAACCGCATTTGATCTGCTTCCAGAATACAATGTGTTTGAGTCAGTTAAAAATGGATTCGCACCAGCTTCTTTTACCTTGTCGACAATTTGTCTTACAAATACAGGGTTGATATACCCATCGCTTCCAAGCTCACCAAAATGAATTTTTATAGCAGTTAAATCTCCCTTATTAAGAAGATCTTTAAATCCCGCTTTATCAAATAATTTTTTTATCTTGGTTATTTTATTTTCTTTTGCTTTTCTAGCCCTTAAGGTTACAAAATATACGCTACTTTTCATAAGATCACCTCATTATGATCATTCAAGACTCTCAACAGCTTTTTTAGCCCAACTGGAATCCCTATATACAGCTCTGCCTACTCCAATGAGATCTGCCTTATTTTCAGACAGCAGTGTTTCAGCAGCCTGAACTTCTGTAATTCCGCCCGTTAAAATGACAGGAATGGATATAACTTTTTTAATTTCTTCAGTAAGAGGTGAAAAATACCCCTGCGAAGTATTTCCAGGCAAAGTATACCTGCAAAATCCACCGGAAATATCAAGTACATCAACCCCTGCTTTTTCAAATTCCAGGGCTGCAATTTTACTATCTTCAACAGTACTTCCTCCCGGCATATAATCAGAAGCACCTAGGCGCAAAAAAATGGGGAAATCATCGCCTACAGATTCACGGATCGCCCTGATGATATCAAGATGTATTTTAATTCTAGCTTTTACATTTCCTCCATATTCATCAGTTCTTTTATTGGTAAGAGGAGAAAAAAATTGATTTAAAAAATAACCATGAGCAGAATGAATTTCAACACCGTCAAATCCGGCCCTTTTTACACGAATTGCCGCTTCCTCAAACTGCTTAACTATATTTTCAATTTCCATACAGGTAAGTTCTTTCGGCATATCTCCTTTTATCGGATTTGCCACAGCAGAAGGACCAACTACTTCAGCACCCGTAATACTCCTACTGGCAGCACTGCCGGCATGGTTAATCTGCATTATGGTTTTAGAACCATTCCTGTGAATAATTTCAGATAATCTTTTCAAGCCTTCCACTAAACCGTCATCTGATATAGAGAGCTGTTTCTTGCTTGCCTTTCCTGCCTGAGCAATAAAACTATGTTCAATAATGATAAGCGATATATATCCTCCCTTTGACTTTTCATCATAATATTTCAATATATCCTCACTTACTTTTCCATCTTCCCTGGACTTTGAGGTAGCCATCGGCGGCATAATCAACCTATTCTTTAAAGCTAATTTGTCTGTTTCAAGCGGTTTAAGTAAATATGACATATTCATACCCCCAATTACAATCTTTAAATAACATTATACCACATCCCAAATCACGCATTTTAACCTTACCTTAAAAAAGTTCGCATTTTAAAGTAAAAAATAAATAAGAGTTCTCTAAAAACTATATAACTCTCATTTTTTAGAAAACCCTTATTTTAAAACACATAAATTCTAAGCTTCTTCTTTAATTTCCGTTTTTTTATCTTCTCTAACAAAAATATTTACATCCAGATTCTTTTTATTGCCAAGCAACACCAATAAACTCAACACTATGCCTACGGCAAGACCCCAGGCAGCACCTCTTGCAACTATTACAGCAGCCATTACACCTGCAATTCCCAAATCATTTATAGTACGTGCTTTCAGTATTCCTATTCTCACAGAAACATACCCTTGAACCATCATGGTCAAAGCCAGTGCTATATTTAAAATTGGAGTGACAAGAGTAACTATAGGCATTAAGAAATAACCTGTTAAAGTACCAAACCTGAATGAACCTGCACCTCCGTTTATAGAATCCATGGCTTTTCTACCATGTTTATATCTGTCACATACCACAACCTGCATAGCTGCCCATAGAGGGCCGCACATAGTTATATCAGGGCCTATAATTGACATTAAACAATTACGCAGTCCAAATATTAAATGCGATCTGTTAGGATTATAGTCTATAAACTCATCCGGGCGAACTTTTCCTGCATCTTCCAATAATGCCTGTGCCTGAATCATTTCACCAAATAATATTACATAAGCTGAAAATACCATTGGTATGGCCTGTATAAACATTTTCGCCGATGGAAAGCCTATGGACCAGAATGTCCAATGACTCCACAGTTCTCCAAAGGAAGGGTTCGAAAATCCCCATTTAATACTTGGCCACATAGTTTCTCCTACGAGCGGAGCTACTACTACTGCCAGCAATATACAGGGCAAAATCCCCAGATTTGAAATTACCTGAAGAACTTTGTTTTTATTTCTCAAGCTCTTAAAATAATTTGAAAATAACAGCCAAAATGCCAAACCTATACATATTGCAATTGACCAGGGATATTTTTGGAAATATCCAGTTTTTCCAAATACAGTATTTACGGCTGCAATTCCAGCTCCCATTATGATACCAGCCTGCATACAGTTTGGTATCAGTGTAATTATTTTCTTGCCCAACCCTGTAATACCAAGGAAAGCAGCAAAAACACCTAAACTCAATTCAAATGCAATAAGTGCTTGTACTCTTTCAGGACCCATAGGGAATTCACTGACATACAACATTAAAAGTGGTATGGCAGGTGTAACCCATCCCGGTACAACCGGATCACCCAGCAAGACATGAGTGCAGTAAAGAATTCCATTAAGAACGACAATGGCCAATGCAACTTCAAATGGCATTCCCAAATACTGCTGAAGCATGGGGATAGCACCAAGACAAACAGCACACATCAAAAGTCCCTGAACATAATCTGCAATTTCAAACCTATAGTGCACTCCTGGAATACGTATTTTGAACGGACCTGCTGGTATATAAGGGCACTCTTTTCCATATTCTCTTTTATGTGCCATGAATTATTCTCCTTTACTCATTTTTATTTTTACATATATCCTTCACTCATTTTTATTCTTTATATATTTACTAAAATTTATCATTAAATCTCTTCTCAAATTCTCTAATCAACGGTTCTCTAAAATCCGGGTGAGTGACATTTATCAAAGCTCTAGCCCTATCTCTCAGAGTCTTTCCCTTAAGATGAGCAATACCATATTCTGTAACCACATAATCTGCATCACATCTATTAGTAGTAACCGTAGCACCAGTATCCAGCAGTGAAACTATTCTTGAAACTTTTCCCCTTGCCGCAGTAGAAGGTATGGCTATAATTGCCTTACCATCCCTGGCCATATTGGCTCCCCTTATAAAATCCACTTGTCCTCCAACTCCGCTTATCTGTTTTAATCCTATACTTTCAGAACATATCTGTCCCATTAAATCTACTTGAACGCAGGAATTTATTGACACCATCTTATAGTTTTGCATAATAATTCTAGGATCATTTACATAATCTACAGGATAAGAGGCTATAATAGGGTTATCGTCTACAAAATTATATAATTTTTTCGTACCCATTAAAAATGTCACAACTATTTTCCCAGGATGAAGAGTTTTTTTGCTATTATTAATAACCCCTGCATTTACTAAATCTACCACACCATCTGATATCATTTCAGAATGTATCCCCAAGTCCTTTTTATCTTTCAAAAACATAAGTACAGCATCTGGAATGGCACCTATACCAAGCTGAAGAGTTGAACCATCTTCAATTAAAGATGCACAGTATCTCCCTATGGACTTCTCCACTTCTCCCAATTTAGCCGGCTTCAGTTCTATAAGCGGATGCGAAACTTCCACTATATAGTCAATGTCCGATACATGTATAAATGAATCTCCCAAAGTCCTTGGCATATTTTCATTTACTTCCGCAATTACAAGTTTGGCATTTTCCGCTGCCGGTTTGGTATAATCATTGGAAACTCCAAAACTACAATAGCCATATTTATCCGGCCTGCTTACCTGTATGATTGCCACATCCACCGGCAAATAGCCATTCCTAAATAAATCCGGTACCTCATAGAAATAGCAAGGTGTATAATCACCTCTGCCTGAATTTACAGCATCCCTGGTGGTAGCTCCTGCAAACAGTGAATTGTGGTGAAAATATTTTTCCATTCCGGGTTTAGCATATTCACCTTTGCCCATGGCTACCATATGAACTATCTCTACGTTTTCATAATTTTCTTTATTTTTAACCATCGCATCTACTATATCCAGGGGTTCCCCAGTAGCATGTGCAATAACTACCCTGTCATTAGATTTTATTTTAGAAACAGCTTCTTCTGCATTCACCAATTTTTTCTTATATATATCCTTCCAATTCATAAAGATAATTCCCCCTATATTTCATCGGAATATTGATCTAACAGATTTTTAACTTCATTAAAATCTTCTTCAGATCTCACCAATATTTTTTTAAACTTAAATTTAAGTTCGCTGTAGTTAACACAGCAGCTACTACATCCACACAAAATTATCAATATATCATACACTTTATCCAATTGAGCTACTTCAAAATTGTACCTAAAACTTTTTTTCAAATTATATAAAAATTTCTTTCTATCATATCTGGAATTACACCCTCCGCAATATTTAATCCCCACGTTCAGCACTCAGTCATCCAAATCCTTATTTAATATTTTTTTTGCTAGATCTAAAGTGTCCTGACTTATATAATCTACAACTTCTACTTTTTTTACCTGTTCGATTTTTAATTTCAAAGAAGTTTCAATTACGTTTTTTACAGTGTCCTTGGATAAAGCACAATTGCTGCACTGGCCCAAAAGCCTAATTTTAACTACTCCATCTTTCACTCCAATAAATTGGATATCCCCATTATGACTATTTAAATAAGGTCTTATGTTTTTATCAATTACTTCCAATATTTTTTCTTCCATAATGCAGCACCTCATTTTACTCATGGGGTGAAAATCACCCCATCTTTATATTCACTATTCTTCTATTCTGGCTATAGCTTTTGCCAACAATTTCTTCTGGCCCAGATTTCCCTGTCTTGATATCATTATTCTCTGTGCCTGTGGTGAACCTGCACCGTGCATGGACTCAGTTCTATAGCCCACTGCTGCAGTGCCTAGGCTCAAGTTTTCTATAAGCCTGAGTACTTTCATTCTGTTCTCTACGGGAACAGATGCAGTCCCTACTAGATATTTTTCTACATATTTGCCTACTTCAGGGCTCTTATAATCCTTTTCTGAAGGCATTGTAACCATAAGACCTCCTGCTATATCTTCCGCCAGCCTTACAATTTCATATGGAAATCTCGTTACATTCTGCTTACATACATTTGCAAGCAATAAATCTATCTGATAGTTGCCCGCTTTTGTTGGATATCCCTCAGAAGAGCAGGCAATTCCACAGGCATACAGTGTTTCATTCAAATGCATCATTTCTATCAACTTGTCCTTTATATGAGATGCCCTTGGCACTCCATTATAATCGGCAGCCAGTGCGGCAGCTCCTATAAGTACATCTCCCACTCCAACTTTGCAACCACCATAGCTCTGTCTGTGATATCCTGCAAACCTTTCCACCAGCATACCTGCATATTCAGTTTCACCATTTAAAAATATTCTGTCATTTGGAACAAATACATCGTCAAATACCGTCAGTGCTTCTACACCGCCAAAATTCTTATTACCTACATCAATGTCAGCATCTTTTTCCAGTTTTCTTGTGTCACAGGACTGTCTCCCAATTATCATGGTTATTCCCTTTGTATCAGTAGGAACTGCAAAAGATATTGCATAATCCTTATCCTCAGGTTTCATAGCCTGTGTAGGCATTACCAGAACTTCATGAGAATTACAAATTCCTGTCTGGTGAGCCTTTGCACCTCTAACTACTACTCCGTCCGGCCTTCTTTCTACAACTCTCAAGTACAAATCCGGATCAACTTGTTTACTTGGGGATAATCCTCTATCTCCCTTAGGGTCTGTCATTGCTCCATCAACTGTGAGATCCTTGTCTTGAACATATGCCAAATATTTTTTAAAGTTTTCAAAATAATTAGTATCGTACTGTTTGTCTATCTCAAAAGTAGTGCTGTATACTGCATTAAATGCATCCATTCCAACACATCTTTGGAAACAAGCGGCAGTTTTTTGTCCACATAATCTCTGCATTTTAACTTTCTTTACCAGATCTTCGGTACTTTGATGCAAATGAGTAAATCTATTTACCTTCTCGCCTGTTATATTTGATTTTACCGTCATAAGATCCTCGTATTCCGGCTGCTGAGCCAGATCATAAGTCATCTTCACAGAATTAAGAGATGGACGAAGTACGGGATTATCTACAGGGCTTTCTACTTTTTTCCCCAGATAATAAACGTTTAACTTTAGTTTGCGCAAACTCTCCACATATTCTTCTCCTGTCATTAAAGACATCGCAATCATTCCTTTCATCTCATATAGATATAATTTTTTACTTACACAACCTTATTAAAGCAATTTTAGTACCAGTTTTTTATACAAAATACAAAAAATTCGCACAGTCCTCAATTTAGCAGGCAATTGCAGAACTATACGAATTTCTGTACTATAAAAATACTACAGTCGGATTCATAGATTTATTGCATAATCGCAACATAATATCTTTTGCTTATTCAATTTATCAAATATATCTCTTATTTGCATAATTGCAACTGATTTCATTTTTGCAACATACATTTATTCCTGTACCTCTTCCTCTTTCTAACTAAAGTGGAGGCATTTATTCCAAGTTCCCTCGCTGCATCCCTCACATTTCCACATTTTCTAAAAGCACTTTCTATCATAGACTCTTCCAGATTTTCAACCGCATCCTTTAGAGTTAAATGATTCTTTATCATGCCACTTTCCTCGCTCTCAAATTTGCTGCTGTCCCAAACTTCCCTTATGGGCAGATCGCTTCTCAGTATCTTGTCCCGTGTAGTCATAATTATAACTCTTTCTATTATATTTTTTAATTCCCTTACATTTCCCGGCCATCTATATTCTTTTAAAGAATCCACTGCTGCACCGGTAATCACTTTATTAAAATCATATTTCTTATTAAATACACCCATAAAATAATTTATAAGTGGCTCAATGTCACCCTTTCTCTCTCTAAGAGGCAAAATCGTAATGGGCACTACATTCAATCTATAGTATAGATCTTCTCTAAATATCTTTTCATCAACCATTTTTTCCAAATTTCTATTAGTTGCGGCAATCACCCTTATATTAATTTTTATAGTACTTGTACCGCCTACTCTCCTGATTTCTCTCTCTTGAATCACCCTCAAAAGTTTAGCCTGCATATCCATGTCGAGTTCCCCAATTTCATCCAAAAAAACCGTACCCTCATCTGCTAACTCGAAAAGACCCATCTTCCCCTCCTTGCTTGCACCTGTAAACGACCCTTTTTCATAGCCAAAAAATTCTGATTCTATGAGGTTATGAGGTATAGAACTACAGTCTATTTTTATAAAATTCTTATTGCTTCTCCTGCTGTTTTTATGTATATATTTAGCTACTTTTTCCTTGCCTACACCAGTTTCCCCCAGCAAAAGCACAGTTGTATCCACTTTTGCCACTTTTTTTGCCATATTAAGTGTATTGATCATCTTTTCATCTTTCACTATAATATCTGAGCATTCAAGAATCTGCTTTCTCATTGCCTCCAGCTGTAAATGATATTTTCCCATGATCTCCCTATTTTTCTCCAGTTGTTCCTTCAATTCATAGAGTTCCGTAACATTTCTCACATTTGTGACCACCATGGTTATTTCGCCATTTTCATCGAAAATAGGGCTGCTGGAAACCAATGCTGTCTTGCCCGTTTTAAACTTCTGTTCGATTGTAACATTTCTTCTGCTGTTCAATACTATAAGTGTCCCGGATTTGGAAATATAATTGTTTTTCTCCAGGTATCTCATATTTTTGCCAAGCATTTCACTTTTCCTCATTCCGGTGATTCTCTCATAGGACTTATTTAGAAATATGGTATTTGCATTTCCATCTGTTATATATATCCCATCATAGGAACTTTCAATAACCTGATACAGTTGTTTTATTCTGGATTTCAAAAATTTTGCATCTCCTTCCAGCAAATTATCAAAGCTTACCAATTCCCTGTCTTTCATGAATTAAACCCCCTTCTAAAATCATATAACATAAAATATAACTAAATGTGCAGTACTCTACATAAAAAATCATATCATATATTTAACCGTTTTCATGATAAAATATGCCTATAAACCCTAGCTTTCAAAGCACCAATCACGTATTTTAATAATTTATGCTATTTTGACGGCGGCATAACAAAAGCTTCACCTGTCAAAACCTTATGACCTGTTGAATTGGTACAGGTAGTTTTAAGCTTTGCTATATTCTCATTTTTATATATTTCTAAAACCTCTATTTCCACTTTTATAGTATCTCCAAAATATACAGGCAAATTGAATTTTGAGTTTTGACTTAAATAAATAGTACCTGGACCTGGAAGGTACATCCCTATACAGGCAGATAAATATCCTGCTATCAACGCCCCATGTGCTATTCTTTTCTTAAATACATCTTTGTATTTTTTTTCATCTACATGAAGTGGATTGAAATCCCCAGTTATTTCAGCAAATGAATATACATCATCTTCAGATACAATCTTTTCAAAATAAGCTCTATCTCCAATTTTCAATTCATCAATGGTTAAGCCTCTCATATAATATAACCTCCCTTATATAAGAAAGTCAGGAGCCTTACTTAAAGGTCTCCTGCCAGCAATCTTAAAGATAATCTAAATATTCAGATTACACCACATTACAAGTTCATTTATCATAAAATATCCATCCCAGGGGGAATCATAATTATTCATGGTTCCAAAACCCACCACTCTGTTTACACCCGCTGATGTAACCATACCTGCAAATTTAAAAAGCTTGTCTTTATCATCAATAGCATAACCTATTGTCTGTATCCTGCGGGTAATCAAATCCTTTATATCAAATATACTATTTATCTGCTTTACAAAAATACAACTTCCCCCTACAGGTTCTTCTAATTTTATTTCATCATCAATCAAAATAGTATATTCCAATCCGTCACTGCAGCAAATATCCTTGGTCAAATCAAGGCTGTACATTCCCCTCTTGTTTATAATTTCTGCACAGGTATTCTGATCTGGAATATTTTTATACCTTTTACCTATTCTTTGAAAAGATCTTTCAAGCATTTCAACGATATATTTCAAAGGAATATCACTTTTTTCTACAAAAAGCACATGAGGTGAAGAACAGGCTTTCTGTCCGAACAAAACTACGTCCGTTACAAACTTGTTTATATATTCACTGCAGCTATTACTTTCAACAGCATATCTGTCAAACACGGCAAAAGAATATTTTGGCCCAAAAACTATATCCTTACAGGTAGTTTTTTTAGGAAGTGAGGCAATATGATTTACTGCGTTTTCTCCTCCCCATATAATCCTTGAATCCGCAATACCAGACATGGATTTATTTAAAAATTCATCTTCTCTAGGAAAATATATCAGGGATATATTTTTCAATATATTTTTAGAAGAATATACCTGATCATTGTAGATTACCCGTATATTATCCAGAGGTTTTAATAATTTTAAAACTATAGGGATGTTTTTTTCAGGTAGTCTCACAAGATTTGAATTTTTAGCTATGAGTGACTGAAAAATTGAATAAATAGCAAGAGTAGGTACATTTCCTGCTATCCAGTGACAGCTGATTCCCCTCCCCTGTGCTTTTATGAATCTGCCGCTACCTATAGGAACAAATTTATTTAAATATTTTTTATCTTTCAAATTGATTTCTATCAGCCTTTCTATATTTGATTTTCTAAAATAGAAGGAAAGATACGCTGTTCCTGTGATTTTAAGAAGTTGTTTATCTCTAGACAATTTTTTACTGTATTCTTCCAATATGAGAATAACAGCCTCCACTGGTATTGAATTTAACAATTCTACATTTTCTCTTAAAGTATTACTTATTTCATCAAATTTATCAAAAATTTTTTTCTCTCTATAAAAGGATCCATCCAACAGGTAACAATCTATCATTTAATGGCCTCCTTTTCTGCAAATGTATCTCCACAGCCCCTGATTTCAGCTTTCTCCATCCTGGACTTGAATTTAAAATATTTACCCCGCCTTCCACATCTGCAATCATCAACCCCCACAAGCTCTCCAACATCTTCCGTCAAAATGCCCTGCGAAGGATAGCTGGAACCTAAAATACTCATAACTTCTATAATTCCACACTGACCGATCTCAACTTCTTTCAAAGTGTTAAAATCTCTTATTATAACATCTGCAAAATCCGGTACATGCTTATATCCACATTCACAATCCACAAATACCACTCCCAGTTGTTCCACCATACCATAAAAATCCAATATATTTTTTTCTTCAGTCCCAAAGACCTCTGCTGTCCTCCTGTTAAACTCCTTTTTTTCAACACTTTCAGAAACAAGTTTCTTCCACCCGCCGCTGTGGAGAAGTTTCATCTTAGGAAGCAATAGCCTAATATTCCTCTTTTCCAATTCTCTTACAAATCTGCTCCATATTATATAGGTAAAACCATATACCAATACTTCCCTATCTCTATTTTCATCTTCAAATTTTCTCAATCTGGACAAATTTACTTCCAAATGCCCATCCTTTTTATCCATAACATAAGTTATACTGCTGGCAAAATTACTGATTCCCCTAATAGCTGCTCCCCTCGCATTCAATACAGCATTTTTTTTGTTCACGTCTTCCGTATCCAGGATAAGAAGAGGTCTCCTATTCCCTCCAAGAAAATCCTTTAAAGTATTTATAAGACCCTGAATCTGCCTTATAGACGTAGTTTTATCCAGATATATCTTGCTGGGAATTCCAGAAGTAGTGGAACTGGAATTTAAAATTCTTATTACATCTTCACTGCTGCAGGTTAAAAGAGCAAATTTTTTGAACATGTTTACTGGGATAAATGGGACTTCTGAAAGTTTCGAAATCTTGGGAATATTTATAGAAAATTTTTTATACATACTGCTTATATTGGGGCTGACTTTATTCAATTCAAGCTGCTTCTTGATTATATCGAGCAGTATACTTTCCTTTTTCTTTTGAGATATTTTAAATTGATTACCTAATACTATGTTTTCTATTAAATGGTCTATTTCCACATATATCCACCTACCTTGTTTTACCTTACATATTCTTCAGCTTTTTAAGCAGTACTTTGCCTGATGAATTTTTGGGAAGTGACGGTAAAAACTGTACATATTTGGGTACCTTATACCTTGGAAGCCTTTCCATACAGTAATCCACTATATATTTTGAATCTATGCTGC
The DNA here is from genome assembly GCF_900184915.1 of Clostridium sp. HV4-5-A1G. Lineage (NCBI taxonomy): Bacteria > Bacillati > Bacillota > Clostridia > Eubacteriales > Clostridiaceae > Clostridium > Clostridium sp. HV4-5-A1G. The sequence continues at coordinate 19,536 of NZ_FXYI02000038.1, forward strand.
TGTTACTATCTTTTAAAACTACAAAAGCCTTTATTGCCTCGCCTAAAATATCGTCCTCAACCCCTATAACAACACACTCCACAACCTGTTTTATACCACAGATTGTATTTTCAATCTCTCTGGGGCTTATTCTATTTCCAGCACATTTTATTATATTCTTTTCTCTGGAAACTACAAATATATATCCATCCTCATCTTTAAAGGCTAAATCACCTGTATACAAAAGACCATTCCTAAGAACCTTTTTTGTTTCCTCTTCGTCATTAAAATATCCCTTCATCACATTTCCACCTTTAGCAACTATTTCTCCTACTTCTCCTATTTCAGCTGGAAGACACTTCTTATTTAGGATCATTAATTTTGTACCTGGAATCCCCTTTCCTATAGAACCCAATTTATTTTTAATCTGAGAGGGCGGAAGATATGACAACCTAGCTGTAGCTTCAGTCTGTCCATACATAATGTATATGTCAACTCCTTTAAGAGCCTCATACAATTCCAATATAAATACCTCTGGAAGCCTTCCTCCGGCCTGTGTTACATATCTCAATGACGGCATCTCAGCATCCTTAAAATTAGTCATTCTCAACAATATCTGGTAAGTGCTTGGAACCCCTGCAAAACCAGTACAATTATATTTCTTTATGTCCTCTATAACAGTTTGAGGAAACATAAACTTACTATTTATTACAACGCTTCCACCACATCTAAAATGCGTATTCAAAAGGGATGTTCCATAACAATAGTAAAAAGGAAGTACAACCTCCACCCGGTCCTTTTCAGTCAAACGCAAATATTCCACAATAGAATCGGTATTATACATCAAATTGTAATGCGTGAGCATGACACCTTTCGGCTTTGAAGTAGACCCCGATGTAAACATAATAAGTGCTGTATCCCTTTCTACATCTACAGGATCATTCAGAACAAGTTCATTTTCACTTGTTCCCATGTCTTCTTCAGTATATAATATTGCTCTCTCATAAATCAATTTTTTTACCCTGGATTCATATTTTTTTTGACAAAAAATTGTTTTTATTTTTAAAATATCCACAATATATTTTACATCGTTTTCAGACATATTTGGATTAATCGGAACACAGATATTTCCATTTTTAATTATACCAAAATAGGTTTCTATAAAAAATCTGGAATTATCTGAAATAACAAGTACACTGTCTTTCTTTGAACATTTACTTTTATTCAGTAGATTGGATACATAATTTACACCACGGTAAATCTCCTCATAGCTTATACTGCCGCCATCTATCAATGCTGTTTTTTTTAAATGTCTGGATTTTTCAAATATATAGTCTGTAAATGTCATAGTTCCACCCCGTATTTTTTTAATATCTTTTTAATGTCTCCAATCGTATACATTCTGGATATATCAACCACATCAAAATTTACTCCAAATTCATCTCCCAGTGCTGTAACCAATTCCACATGTGCCAATGAATCCCAATCCTTTATTTCATCCGGTCCCATTTCATCTTTGATATTTTCTACATCCTTTATATTTAAAGTATCACAAATTATATTTTTGAATTTATCTAAATTATTCATAATATACTCCTCCATTTCCCCATGCAATCTTTATTAAGTAGCAATTATCATACCACCAACTAAACATTTCTATATCAAAGAATTGCAGATACCCCCTATATATGCTTGTTGCATTAATAAAACAAAAGTACATATAACTTATCCTCAGTCCTAGTAATCATAATATACATTTTATATTGTTGCAAAAATGCATTTTGTTCCATATCTGCAACAATTTTATTCTAAAATTTAAATTAATATTCAATTCCTGCTTGACCTTTAATTCCAGCATTATAGTGATGTTTAACTTCAGCTATATCACTTACCATATCTGCAGCTTCTTCGATTTTATCAGAAGCATAGCGACCGGTTAGTAACAGATTTACTTCAAGAGGTTTTTGTTTGATTAAATCTATTACCTCTTGTTCTGAAATTAAATTAAAATTGACAGCAACATTGATCTCATCTAAGATAACCAGGTCATATTTTTTACTTTTTACAATTTCCTGAGCCTTTTTAAAACCCTGTTTGGCAAGGTCAATATCTATCGGAGCTGGATTATCCTTCATTACAAAACTGTCAAGGCCGCTTTGAATAATTGTAATATCCGGAATATATTTTTCTACTGCCATGATTTCTCCGTATTTTCTACCTTTCATAAACTGGATAACACATACTTTATATCCATGCCCAATAGCACGTAAAGCTTGTCCAAATGCAGAAGTCGTCTTACCCTTGCCATTACCCGTAATTACCATCACTAAACCGCGTTTAGCAATAGTTGACTGTACCGATTGCACTCTTGACATCTTATCACCTTCCTCCCAAATTCTACTAATTTAAGCATGACTTTAAATCCCTTGTTTTATATTAATTAGGTGTCTCAATATATTTTGTTCTTTTTTTAACAATCTAATTTATTTTATCAGAAATACTTAACCTTTCAAGCTCCAAGGATTCATAATATTTCCTTAAGTTCTACAAATTTATCTATTTTTTTACAACCTTTTCCGCATTCTTTTCCTTTATTAAAAAGAATGCTGACAATTCCCAACCTCCTAGGTCCTCTATAATCATTTATAAAGTCATCTCCTACAAATACTGCATCCACCGGTGAAAACCCTGATTTTTTCAAGGCAGATACATATATTTGAGGATGAGGTTTCCTCCATCCTTCTTCTGAAGAATTTATGACAAAGCTGAAATACTCTCTCACACCGGTGTATTTCAACAGTTCTTCTATTCCTCCTTTTACCTTGAAATTCGACACTACTCCTAAAACATACTTATTCCTTAAGCTGGATATGGTGTCTTTAATTTCTTCCTCAACGTAACACCTGTTTCTATAGTTTTTCCAAAAATTTACAAGGAGATTTTCAACTAACACTCTGCCGTCCTTTTGAGCAAAATGCCTCTCTTTCATAATCTGTACATATATATCTTCAAAATCATATTCTTTATACCGGGGAATACTAGATAAAATACTTTTTTCAGCTCTTTTATAATATGTGTAAAATTCTTGGAAGCTTTTAAAATACTCTTCACATTTTGAATTTTTAAATGCCCATAGGGCATAATCACTTTTTTCTGGAAGCTCGGTCATATTTACGATTGTTTCCATGCAATCAAACATGATGCATTTAAAATCTTTCATACTTTATAACCCCTTTATATCTATAGGACCGACAATGATTTCTCCGCTTTCTGACTAGAAACAGCATCTATTCATGTTCAACTATTTTCTTCCCGACAAATTTAATTGCACTTTGTGCCAATATTTTAGTGGGATCAACATAATTGCCCTTTATATTCAACATTTTAAAAGCCACTGGCAATTCAGTACAACCCAAAATTACAGTATCAACATCTTTTGATTTAAAATATGAAAGAACAGATTGTACACTATTTAGGTCGTATTTTTTAACTCCTTTTTTGACACTATATATTAAATCGCTGACAATATTTTCATTGGTGTCATCCGGTTTAACCACCTCAATATTATATTTATTAAATATTTTATCATATATTCCTGCAAAACATGTACCTTTTGTAGCTAATAAGCCCACTTTTTTTATTTCAGTATTTATTCTTCTTATCTCCTTTACAGTCTCCGATATCATATTTAAAAAAGGTATATGAATATATTTTACTATTTCATCATAAAAATAATGGGCAGTATTACAGGGCATGATTATAACATCCGCACCCATCAATTCAAGTTTCAAGGCAGATTCAATCAAATATTTTTTGGGATCCTCCCCAGTTCCCAAAATATAGTTTGTTCTATCAGGTATTTCAGTGTTATTATCTATGATTACATGAATATGCTCATTATCACTTTTAGCATCTGTCAATGTAATTATTTTATAGAACAAATCAGCAGTAGCAAGTGGGCCCATTCCCCCTAATATTCCAATGATTTTTTTGCTGGTATTATTTATATTTTCAGCTTCTGAATCAATCATATTTATCAACCCTTTCAATATTATATAAAATTTATTTTATAAATCAGCCGCTAATTATCTTTATATATACTCTTCTATTTCGCGGCCCATCAAATTCACATAGATAAATTCCCTGCCAGGTTCCAAGTTTTAATCTTCCATTTTCAATAATGATATTACAGGAGGAACCTATAAGTGAAGCCTTTATATGAGCATGGGAATTACCTTCCACATGCAGGTATCCATTTCTTTCAGGAAATGCTTTGTTTAATCCTGATAAAATATCTTTCACAACATCGGGATCAGCATTTTCATTTATCGTTATTCCAGCAGTAGTATGGGGAACAAAAATCACTACTATTCCATTTTTGACTTCACTTTTAGCTACAACCTCATTGACAAAACCTGTTATATCCACAAACTCTTGAGCTCTTTTTGTTTTTACTAAATATTCCATTATTTCACCTTAAATCAAATATATAAATAAATATTATATTTCAT
>NZ_FXYI02000039.1:0-23881 GCF_900184915.1 Clostridium sp. HV4-5-A1G
AAAATAAATTTTTATTTTATTTAACAGGTTTAGAGGAGTGGTTATGATGGCGAAAATTATGATCCAGGGAACGGGTTCTTCTGTGGGTAAAAGTATAATTGTCTCTGCTCTTTGTAGGATATTTAAACAGGATGGATATTCAGTATGTCCATTCAAATCTCAAAATATGTCGTTAAATTCCTATATAACTCTGGATGGCAAAGAGATGGGGCGTGCCCAGGTGCTTCAGGCTTATGCTGCAGGACTGCAGCCTGAGGCTTATATGAATCCAATATTGTTGAAACCAACTTCGGATAAAAAATGTCAGATAATAGTAAATGGCAGGGTATATGGTAACAGCACTGCCATGGAATATCACAACATGAAGCTGGAATTTAGGGACATGCTTAGAGATCATTTTAAAAAAATGGAAGAAAGTTTTGAAATAATAGTGATGGAGGGCGCAGGAAGTCCTGCAGAAATAAACTTAAGAGATAGAGATATCGTGAATATGGGCATGGCTGAGATAGTGGATGCACCGGTGATTTTAGCCGGTGATATAGACAAAGGAGGAGTATTTGCCTCTCTTGCAGGGACTATGCTGCTTTTTGATGAAGAGGAAAAGAAAAGAGTTAAAGGTACAATAATAAATAAATTTAGAGGGGATATAGATATACTAAAACCCGGTCTTAATATGTTGGAAGATATTATTAAAGTTCCCTGCATAGGAGTTATACCATATTTTAATCTGGCACTGGAAGATGAAGATGGAGCTGTGGAATTTAACAGGAAGGTTACAGCACCTATAGATATAGCTGTAATAAAATTGCCCCATATTTCTAATTTCACAGATTTGGATGCACTGAAAAGTGAAGAGGATGTTTCAGTGAGATTCATAACTTCTGTAGAAGAATTTGGGAACCCTGATTTACTTATAATTCCGGGCAGCAAAAATACTATAGAAGATTTGATAAAAATTAGAAAGTGTGGACTTGAAGCCTGTATTAAAAAATACAGTGAAAGCGGAATTGTAATAGGGGTTTGTGGAGGCTATCAAATACTTGGAAAGACCATAAGCGATCCATATAAAACAGAAACTGATATGGGAGAAGTAGAGGGAATGGATCTTCTGGATATAGAAACTGTATTTGAAAAAGAAAAAGTAACCACAAGGATAAAGGCCATAAGCAATATTGATTTCCCTTTTATAAAAGGAAATGGATCCTTAGAAAGAAGAAAATTGGATGTCTATGGATATGAAATTCATATGGGCATATGCAAATATGGTGAAAATGCAAAGCCGCTGTTTAGATTTACGGAGAAAAATGGAGAAAAAGTCAATATAGAAGATGGAGCTGTAAACACAAGACAAAATGTATTTGGAACTTATATACACGGCGTTTTTGATGCCATTGATTTCAGAGAATATATTTTAAATAAAATAAGACAAAATAAAGGCTTGAGTTATAAAAAGTCCAAAGTATATGAAGATCTTAGGGAAGGCGAGATAGAAAAACTTGCTGGTATAGTGAGAAAAAATCTTGACATAGATAAGATATATGCCATTATGAGTGTAAATAGATAATGGATACAAAGCTTGTACAGTTACTTACAGTAATATTAGAATGGGGGGATTGATTTGTCTATTTCCCTTATAAGTATAAATATGATAGATCTTTTTGCAGCAGTTATAGTGGATTGGATATTTGGGGATCCACATTGGTTTCCGCATCCCGTTATATATATAGGGAAACTTATATCCTATTTAGAAAAAAGAGGAAGAAAATTTTGCAGGAAAAATGGTACTTTAAAAGCTTTTGGGGGTTTGATAGTTTTAGTAGTGGGAGCTGTAAGCTTTTTGGTTCCATTTGCTGTGCTTATGCTTCTTGGAAAGCATATGGTTTTATATCATATAGTAAATGTATTTATTATGTGGACAACTATTTCCGCCAAATGTCTAGCTGTGGAAGCTAAAAAGGTATATTATTCATTGAAGGAAGAGAATATTGAGGATGCAAGATTAAAGCTTTCCTATATAGTGGGTAGGGATACATCTAACTTAAACAGTGAGGAGATAATAAGGGCAGATGTGGAAACGGTGGCAGAAAACACTTCCGATGGAGTTATAGCCCCGCTTATATATGCAGCCGTACTGGGAGCACCTTTTGCTATGCTCTATAAAGGTATAAATACTATGGATTCAATGCTTGGTTATATGAATGAAAAGTATAGGTATATAGGATTTTTTCCCGCTAAGATAGATGATCTATTCAACTTTATACCTGCAAGAATTACGGGATTGCTGATGTGCATATCATCTTTTATGATAAATGGCAGCCCAATGAAAGCTTTAAAGATTATGATAAGGGATAGAAAAAATCACAAGAGTCCAAATTGTGCTTATCCGGAAGCCGCAGCAGCAGGTGCCCTGGGAGTTCAGCTTGGCGGTACGAATGTTTATTTTGGTGAAATAGTGTATAAGCCTACTATAGGAGATAAGCTTACAACATTGAATTTTGAACACATAAAGCATTGTATAGATCTCATGTATTTTACAGAAATATTCATGGTGATTTTAATTGGAATAATACTGATTGTGCTGAATTTGAGCTATATTTAAAGATCAAGATTGGGATTAGGATGTGTTTATATGGAACATGGTGGAGATATATATACAGAAGGACTTTTGAAGGGAAAGGAGCTTTTGGATTTCAGCTCAAATATAAATCCTTTAGGCGTACCGGACAGTTTTAGAAAAAATATAGGTGAAGCACTGGAAAGTGTGGAAAAATATCCAGATGCTGAGTACAGAAAATTAAAGTGTAATATAAAGAGGTATTTGAAATTTTCAAAGAATTATTTTGGAAATTCTAGATATGATGGAGAAAATGTCATTGATGATAGAGATATAGTCTTGGGAAATGGGGCTGCTGAAATAATAGATCTGGCCATAAGCTGCTTTAAAAGTATATGTATAGTAGTGCCTTCTTTTATAGAGTATGAGAAAGACGCACTGAAATGGAAGTGCAGTATAAGCTATTCCAATTTGACAGAGAATATGGATTATGATTATCAGGATATTAAATCAAAGATTAAAGATGCGGAGGCTCTGATCTTGGGAAATCCCAATAATCCCAATGGTGTGATAATAGATAAGAGCAGATTTCATGAAATTGTAAATTTCTGCAGTGAAAACCACAGGACAATAATTATAGACGAAGCATTTGTGGAGTTTACAGGTAAAAGGAACTGTAGTTTTTTAGAGGAAATGGAACAGAACAGATGTATTTTTGTCGTGAGGGCGCTTACAAAATTTTTTGCACTACCTGGAATAAGAATGGGTTATGGGCTCTGTAGAGACAGGAAATTGATGGATAAAATAAGAGCTAAACAAAATCCCTGGAATATAAATTGTTTTGCAGAGACGGCAGGTAAATACGTATTGAGGGATAAATCTTATATGGACAGCTCTCTTGAATGGATTGAAAATGAAAGAAAATTTATGATGGACAATTTGAGTAAAATTCACATAATAGAAAAAGTATATGATACATTCAGTAATTTTATACTTTGCAGAATACAGGGTGTGAACTGTGAAGAACTTTATAAAAGATGTCTGGAGAAGGGTATACTCATAAGAAAATGCAGCAATTTTAAAGGTCTGGACTGCAGATTTATAAGACTGGCAATAAAGGATAGAGCTAAAAATCAAAAGCTGATAAACCTGCTGAAAAAGATTTAGCTGGAGGAGAAGATAGAGAAGTGAATAAAAACCTGTTGAAGAATAATTCAAATATGCTCATTGCTCTACTGCCGTCGGAAATAAAAGTTATAGTAATAGGCGGAGGAAGAGCAGCTTATATAAAGTCAAGGACTTTTGCGCTGAAAGGATGCAGGGTATACGTGCTTTCACCGGAGTTTATCCAGGAATTTTATCATATGAAAGATAATTTGAATGTCAATATAATTCCGGGTTTATATCAAAAAAAATATATAGAGGATAAACACATTGTGGTCATTGCCACCAGTGATAGAGAATTAAATGAGGTTATAGGAAGGCATTGCAGGGAGTTGTGTAAAATTTATTTAGATGCCTCAGAACCTGAAAATGGCAGCTGTATTATCCCATGTCAGAGGAATACTGAAAATATTTCCCTGGGAATTAATACTATGGGAGTAGGTGTGTCTCCTATGACTTCGAGGTTTATTGCAGATGAGGTAGTAAAATATTTGAAGGACTATGATGATTTTGTGAAGTTTACCTCTAAAGTGAGAAACAATATGGGAAATATGGAATATAGAGAAAAAGTCATGAGATTTGTGTGTACGGAGGATTTTTACTTTTTCTACAGAAAAGGGAAATCTTCTATGATAATGAAGATGTTTTTTGGGTAAATGATGATTCGTTTTTGTAGGGGGTGATATCATTTGGAGTTTAAGATTGCAACTCGAAAGAGCAAACTGGCTCAACTTCAGACTGAAATAGTCATGGGTATATTGAAAAGAAATTTTAATGCTGAATGTCAAAAAATACTTGTAGAAACTACTGGAGATAAAAGACTTGACATAGCTTTAAATAAAATAGGAGGAAAGGGGCTGTTTCTAAAAGAAATTGAGCTGGCACTTTTGAAGGGCAAGGCGGATGCAGCAGTTCACAGCATGAAGGATGTTCCCTTCGACATTCCCGGTGAGTTTGAAATAGCGGCTGTACTAGAAAGAAAAGATGTAAGAGATGCTTTTATTTCGGCAGGTAATGTACATTTTGAAGAACTGCCCGAAGGCTCAAAAATTGGTACAAGCAGTAATAGAAGGGCTGCCCAGATAAAACTTTTAAGACCTGATTTGGAGATAGTTGCTATAAGAGGCAATATACAGACCAGGATAAAAAAGATAAAAGAACAGGATTTGCAGGGAATAGTTGTAGCTGCAGCAGGTATTAAGAGATTAAAACTTGAAAAATTAGTAACAGATTATTTTCCAATAGAAGAATTGATACCTGCCATTGGGCAGGGAGCTCTGGGGGTGGAAATAAAAAAGAACAGCCAGCACAAAGATTTTTTTGTGAATTTAAATGATAGGAGTACGAGAATCTGCGTGGAAGCTGAAAGAAGTTTTATGAGGACATTGAAGGGAGACTGCCATTCTACAATAGGTGCCTATGCCAAAATAGAGGGTAATCTTATAAATATCATAGGAATATTTAAGATGGGAAGTAAATTGGTGAAAAAGGACATAACGGGTAATGAAGAAAATTATATGTTTTTAGGTGAAAAACTTGCTAAAAATATAATAAATTCTTGAGGGAGGTTGCATATGGGTAAAGTTTATCTTATAGGTGCAGGTCCTGGTGATGAGGAACTTATAACTTTAAAAGCCGTGAGGAAACTTAGAGAATGTACTGTAGTAATGTATGATAGATTGGCAGGTACCGGAGTTTTAAAATATTTGAATGATCACTGTAAAATATATTATTGTGGAAAAGAACCAGGTTGTCATTATAAAAGTCAGGATGAGATAAATGCAATGTTAATTAAACTGGCAAAAGAGGGTCATATTGTAGGAAGAATTAAAGGGGGAGATCCTTATATATTTGGAAGAGGAGGAGAAGAAGCTCTTGCTCTTTTGAAAGAAGGTATTGAATTTGAGGTTATTCCGGGAATTACATCACCTATTTCTGTGCTGAATTATGCAGGTATACCTGTAACCCATAGAAAAATAGCTCAAAGTTTTCATGTGTTTACAGGGAAAACTGCAGATAAATTGAAAATAGATTGGAATGCTGCAGCCAGAATAGGTGGTACTTTGATTTTCCTGATGGGCTTTAAAAATTTAAGTATAATATGCGGCAATTTGATGAGAAATGGAATGAGGGAAAATACACCTTGTGCAGTAGTAATGAATGGAACTACTGCAAAACAAAAAAAGATTGTAGGACAGCTTAATGATATATGCGAAAAGGCCAGCAAGGCTTCATTGTCCTCTCCCTGTATAATAGTAATAGGGGAAGTGGTCGGGTTTAGTGAACAGCTGAACTGGTATGAAAAAAAGCCACTTTTTGGGAGGAATGTCTGTATAGCCAGATCCAAAACACAGTCAAGGGTAATGCGACAAAAGTTACTGGACCTGGGAGCAGAAGTTACTGAAATACATTCTATTGAAATAAAGTATACTTCAGAAAATATTAAAAAATATATAAACAGGCTTTCGGACTATGATTATATTGTGTTTACCAGTGTAAATGGAGTAAATAGTTTCTTTGACAGGCTTTTAAGTGAAAACTACGATATTAGAAAGATAAAAGGAAAGTTTACGGCAATAGGTCCTGCTACAGAAAAAGCTATAAAGCAGAGGGGAATTATACCGGAAATGGTGGCAGAAAAATTTGTAGCTGAAAGCCTCCACGACAAAATGAAAAGTTTTATAAAAAAGGGAGACAAGATATTTATTCCGAGATCTAAAAATTCAAGGCCTTATCTGGCAGAAACCCTGCGGAAAGAAGGATGTATCGTGGATGAATGTTATACTTATGAGACTGTATTGGGCAAATTACCTCATGGAGAATGTTTTGATAATGTGGATATAGTGGTATTTACAAGCCCTACCACAGTCAAAAATATGATATGTCTTGTTGGAATTGAAGCTATAAGGCAGAAAAAAGTGGTAGCTATAGGTCCTATAACTGGAAAGGAATTAGAAAAACATGATATATATTATCATATGTCTCAGGAGTACACTACAAAAGGTGTTATAGATACTATTGTTTACACAATGCACAATTCACAGTGCACGATTCACAGTGATATCTAAATATAAAATAAGGAAAGGTAGTAATAGAGATGTTTACAAGACACAGAAGACTTAGAAAAAATCAAGTTATACGGGATATGGTAAGGGAAACAGCCCTTAACAGGCAGGACTTTATCTATCCGCTGTTTGTGGTGGAGGGAGAAAATATCAAAAGGGAAATATCTTCTTTGGAAAACAATTATCATTATTCTGTAGACATGCTTCATGATATTGTAGATGAGCTTAAAGATGCTGGGGTAAAGAGTGTAATTTTATTTGGAATTCCAGGATATAAAGATGAAGTTGGCACCTCGGCTTTTGAGGAAAATGGAATAGTTCAAAGAGCTATCAGGAAACTTAAGGAATTGAATCCAGAACTTTTTGTAATTACTGATGTGTGCATGTGTGAATACACCAGTCACGGTCACTGCGGGATATTAAATGGGCATGAAGTTGATAATGATAAAACTATAAAATATATTGCAAAAATAGCTTTGTCCCACGCTGCAGCTGGAGCTGATATGGTGGCTCCTTCTGATATGATGGATGGAAGAGTGGGAGCTATTAGAAATACTTTGGACGAAAATGGATTCAAGGATGTGGGCATAATGGCTTACAGTGCTAAATACTGTTCCGCATTTTATGGACCCTTTAGAGAAGCTGCCAATTCATCCCCTAAATTCGGAAATAGGAAGTCATATCAGATGGATCCCGGAAATATAAGAGAAGCTATGCTGGAAATAGAAGATGATATAAAAGAGGGAGCAGATATAATAATGGTAAAGCCGGCCATGGCCTATTTAGATGTAGTTAAGCTTGCAAGAGAAAGATTTGATGTGCCTATAGCAACTTATAATGTAAGTGGAGAATTTGCAATGGTCAAGGCAGCAGCTAAAGCGGGTCTTATAAATGAAAAATCTATAGTGAAGGAAATGCTCACCTGTATGAAAAGAGCTGGGGCAGGCATGATAATTACCTATTATGCCATGGACATATGCAGGTGGATAAAGGAAGAAAATTAGGGTATATAAGTTTAAAATGGAATTGAGCTGGGAAAGGTAGAGGTTATTTTGAAAAGTATTATTATATCTTCAGATAGCAGCGGTGGAGGGAAGACTACAGTGACTCTTGGAATTATGAAAGCTCTTATAAGAAGTGGATATAAGGTTCAGGGATATAAAGTGGGACCTGATTATATAGATCCTGCATTTCATAAAAGTGTAACTGGAACGGCTTCTAGAAATCTAGATATCTACCTTATGGGAGAAAATGGGGTAAAGGCGTCTTTTAGCAGGGGTAGGGGAGATTTAGGTATAATTGAAGGGGTTATGGGACTTTACGATGGCAAGGGAATAGACAGTAGATATTCTACAGCACATATAGCTAAAGTATTGGATTTACCTGTAATTTTAATTATAAGTCCTAAATCTCAAAGTACTACTCTGTGTGCTGAGATAAATGGGATAGTCAATTTTGAAAATGTAAATGTATGTGGAATCATTTTTAACAATGTAAATGAGAGTTATTACAGGCTTTTAAAAGCTGCTGTAGAGAAAAATTGCAATTTGAAGGTCTTCGGATATGTGCCAAAAGATGAAAGACTTTCTCTAGAGAGTAGGCATCTGGGATTGGTTCAAAGCAGGGAGATAGAAGATCTAAATGAAAAAATAGAGTTGTGCAGCGAACTTGTTCTGAAAAATGTAAATATGAACATGCTTCTGAAGTTTTTTAAGGAGAGCCCTGATTTCAAGGATGAATACCATCTTCAAAATAGGGGGATAAAGACAGCAGTAGCTTATGATAAAGCCTTTAGTTTTTATTACAAGGAAAACATAGAACTTCTTGAGGAATGTGGAGAAGTTATATTTTTCAGCCCTCTTAAGGATAAATATCTGCCTGAAGATATAGATTTTTTGTATATAGGAGGTGGCTACCCGGAGGTTTTTGTAGAAGAATTAAGTGCTAATAGATCCATGCTGGAAAGTGTAAATAAATATTTGAAATCAGGTCTTAATTGTTACGCTGAATGTGGAGGACTTATGTATTTGACGGAAAGTATTGAAGGAATGGAGAAAGGTCATATTTTTGATACAGTGGGATTTTTTAAAGGGAATACGTATATGACTTCAGAACTGCAGCATTTTGGATATGCCCAGATTGAAGTGACTGAAGAAAACAGTATTTTGCCCTTAAAATTAAAGATAAATTGTCATGAGTTTCATAAATCCTATATTGAATCAAATGAAAAAAAGATCTATACGCTTACTAAAGACATTTATAGCGGGCAGATAAAACAGTGGAACTGTGGGTATGTAAATAAAAATACTTTGGGAGCCTATGCCCATGTCCATTTCTTTGGAAATTTGAATATGATTGAGGAAATTTTGAGGGGAGTCAAAAAATAAGGAGGGTGATATTATTGGAATTATTGAAGAAAACCTTAAGCGCCATAGAGGGAAAGAATGAAGAGGCTGTGAAAAAAGCCTGGGTATCTATAGACGATCTTGCGAAGCCAATAGGAAGTCTTGGGGAATTGGAAAAAATAATAGCTAAAATGGCTGGAATAACGGGGAAAACCCACAATAGGATCCATAAGAAAAACATAGTTATAATGTGCTCAGATAATGGGATCTGGAATGAAAATTTGAGCAGCTGCCCTAAGGAACTTACAGTAACTATTACTAAAAATTTTGTAAGAGGTATAACAGGTGTGTGTGTACTTGGGGATTTTTTTAAATCTGACAGAACTGTAGTGGATATCGGTGTAGATTATGATTTTAAGGATCCTGGAATTATAAATAGAAAAGTGGCTTATGGAACTAAGGATATGACTGTGGAGCCGGCTATGACCAGAGAAGAGTGTGTAAAGGCCATTGAGGTTGGAATTGAAATAGTGGATGAACTTGTGAAAAAGGGCTATGATATGTTTGGTACGGGTGAGATGGGCGTGTGCAATACCGCTACAAGTTCTGCGGTTTTAAGTGTACTTAGAGATCTTCCTGTGGATATATCAGTTGGAAAGGGTTCAGGGGTTACAGACCGTCAGTTTGATGCTAAAAAGAAGGCAGTGCAGCGTGCTATTGACATAAATAAGCCAGATTCCGATGATCCAATTGATACAATGTCAAAGGTGGGAGGCTTTGATATAGCAGGTATATGCGGCTGTTTTTTAGGGGCTGCCAAAAACAGGGTCCCAATCGTAATTGACGGCTTTATATCTTCAGTAGCTGCCCTCTGTGCTTTCAGGTTGAACAATAAGGTAGTGGATTATTTATTTGCCTCTCATCTTTCGGCGGAACCTGCAGTCAAATATGTAATGGAGGAATTGGGGTTAACTCCTATGCTCAATTTGGGGATGAGGCTTGGAGAAGGTTCAGGATGCCCTATGGCTTTTGGAATAATAGAAGCGGCACTTTATGTTATGGATAATATGGGAAGTTTTTCAGAAGCCAATGTAGATGGTACGGTTCTTGTGGATATTAGAAAAGATGAGCAACCAACTTCTGCAGGAATGGAGAATGTATAGTCATGGATTATATAAAGTCACCTATGTATATAGAAAAGAGGAGCTTTGAAATAATAGAGCAGGAGATGGGAGAACATAGTTTTTCAGAAAAGGAGCTTTATGTAGTAAAAAGGGTAATACATACTACGGGAGACACCCAGTATAAAGACATAATATATATAAGACAAGGAGCTATAGACAGTGCACTCCAGCTTTTGAAGAAAGGGACAATTATATATACTGATACAAATATGGCAGCAGCAGGTATAAATAAAAAGGTGGTAAATAAGCTCCACTGTAGAGTTGAATGCTTTGTAAACAGGGATGAAATAGCAGAAATAGCCAGGACTAATAGAATAACTCGCTCAATGGCCGCGGTAGAAAAAGCAGTTGAAGAAGGGGTGGAATTTTTTGTATTTGGAAATGCTCCTACAGCACTATTTAAATTAAAGGAACTTGTACTTAAAGGGAAAGCCAGGCCTAAGTTTATAGTAGGAGCTCCTGTAGGCTTTGTGGGAGCAGAAGAATCCAAAAGGGAAATTGAAAAGCTGGATATACCTATGATAACTATAAGAGGGAGAAAAGGCGGAAGTAATATAGCAGCGGCAATAGTAAATTCTCTTATGTATATGATAACCAGATGATGTTTTGAGGTGATAAGTTGTGCTGGACATGTATGTAAATCACAATGGAAAGAAATTGAGATGCGGGTATACTACAGGTTCCTGTGCAGCAGCTGCGGCAAAGGCGGCAGTGACCATGCTGTGTTTTGGCAGGAAACTTGAGAAAATAAAAATAGACACTCCTATGGGAGTTGAACTCTTGATACCTGTTTATAAAACAGTTCAGGGAAAGGATTGCGTAAAGTGCTGTGTGCTGAAAGATGGAGGAGACGATATTGATGTAACCAACGGCATGGAAATATGGGCAAAAGTTAAGAGAATTCCTCATGGATATGTTTTAAAAGCCGGGAAGGGAATTGGTGTGGTTCAAGGAGACGGACTTTATGTAAAAAAAGGGGAACATGCCATAAATCCAGTACCGAGAAAGATGATTGAAAAAGAGGTAAAAGAGGTACTCCCGAAAGATTGTGGCGTGGAAGTTACAATTTTTGTTCCAAAAGGTGCGGAAATAGCTAAAAAAACCTTTAATCCAAGGCTTAATATAGTTGGAGGAATTTCGATACTTGGAACTACTGGGATTGTAGTGCCAATGTCCCGGGAGGCCTTAATGCAGTCTGTGAAGCTGGAGATAGGCCAGAAGGCTGCCCAGGGGTGTGAGGATTTGATTCTTCTTTTTGGAAGTATGGGTGAAGATATGGCATTGAAGCTTAATCTGGATAAGGACAAAATGATTATAATGTCTAATTATGTGGGGTTTGCATTGAATTGCTGTATGGACAAAAAAATAAAGAAGGTACTTGTGATAGGCCATATAGGAAAGCTCAGTAAAGTTGCTTCGGGATGTTTCAACACCCACAGCAGGGTATCGGACATGAGACTTGAAACACTGGCTCTTGAACTTGCCCTTATGGGTGAACCTACAGAGCTTGTAAGAGAGGTTTATAAGCAGAAAACTACAGAGGGAGCTGTAGAATTTCTGGGGAAAGGATATGAAGGGCTGTACGAGAATATAGGATTGAAGATAAAAGATAGAATAGAACAGTATACTTATGGTTCAATTAGTGTAGATGTTATAATGTATTCCATGAAGGCAGGAGTGCTTTATAGTAGTGTAAAATAATTCAACAGTGGGTGGAATAAAAATGAATGGAAAAGTTTTTATAGTTGGAATAGGACCTGGAAATAAAGAATATGTACTTCCAAAGGCTGTGTCTATAATGGAACAATCTGATGTTATACTTGGGTTTCAAAGGGCTGTGGAGAGTTTGAAGTTTATAGACAAGCATAAGATAGTGGTTAAAAAATTAGAGGATATAACAGATATTATAAAACATAGTGAATATGAAAAGATATCAGTAGCGGCATCTGGAGATCCTCTTTACTATGGAATAACCGAATATTTAAAGAAAAATTACCGGGGAAATATAGAAATTGTTCCAGGTATCAGCTCTTTTCAGTATATGATGGCTAAAATAAAGTTAAGCTGGCAGGGAGCTTTTTTAGGAAGCCTTCACGGCAGACGGGAAGATTTTTGTAATATAGTAAAAGAAAATCATATATCCGTATGGTTTACGGATAGCATACATTCACCGGATTATATGTGTAGGGTGCTGGAAAGAGAATCTATAGAAGCCAAAGTGTATGTGGGGGAAAATCTTTCCTACGAGGATGAAAAAATTACTGTGGGAAATGTAGAAGAGATAAGAAGTAAAAAATTTGCCGGACTTTCTGTAGTTGTAATAGAAAAAAGGGAGAGTTCTTATGATACACATAAAGGATAATGAATTTATAAGAGGAAACTGTCCAATGACAAAAGAGGAAATCAGAATATTAAGTATTTCCAAATTGGGCATAAAAGAAGATTCAAGAGTACTGGACATAGGAGCTGGTACTGGCTCTGTAAGTATACAGCTGGCTAAAATATGCAGTAAGGGTGAAATTTTTGCTGTTGAAAAAAATGAAGAAGCCATTCACCTTATCGAGCAAAATAGAAAAAAATTCGACGTACATAATTTAACTATTATAAAAGGGGAAGCTCTTGAGGTGGAGGAAGATATAAGTCCTGGATTTGATGCAGTATTTATAGGAGGCAGCGGTGGAAATATAGAGGACATAATAAAGAAGTACAGTTTAAAATTAAAAACACAGGCAAATATGGTACTGAATTTCATAACTTTAGATAATTTGTATAGAGCTTTAAACACTCTTAAGGATATGAAGTATCAGGTGGAATGTATACAGGTATATATAAACAAAACCAGGGGTAAAAGCTATATGATGACTTCCAACAACAGTATATTTATAGTTACTGCAATTAAGCCATAAACTTTTTATTTAAATACCAAATTTCAAAGCTCAAATTTTGTATGTAAAGGAGTAGAGAGTTAAATGAAAAATACAGATACACCTATGGGCACTCTATACGGAATAGGAGTTGGGCCGGGGGACGAAGAGTTACTTACTCTAAAGGCTGTGAGAACCATAAAAAAATGTGATGTAATAGTAGCTCCCTGTGCCAGAGAGGGAGAAAGCAGCATAGCATTTGATACAGCCAGAAATTTTGTAGATAAACATAAAGAAGTTATAATAAAGCATTTTCCCATGGGCGGAAAAGATCAGAATAAAAAGGTATTCGAGGCTTTTGAGAGTATAGAGTCAAAATTAAAAGAAGGAAAAAATGTAGCATTTCTTACCATAGGGGATCCTTTTGTGTACAGTACTTATATATATCTTTTAACCCATATAAAAAATAAAGGATATAATACAGAAACTGTACCGGGAATAACATCTTTTTGTGCAGCTGCCAGCTTAGCAGGTGAAAATATTGTCATAGGCGACGAGAGAGTGCTTATTTTGCCCGCGAATCAGGTGGATAAAATAGGAGAGGAAAAATTTGTAGTTATAATGAAAGTATATAAGAATGAGGAAAAAGTTTTGGATAGACTAGAGCAAAAAGGTTTCAAATATGTTTTTGTAAAAAGGGCCTGCAGGAAGGGACAGCTGATATTGAGAAATAGGGAAGATATACTGAAAAACAGAGATTATATGTCACTTATAATAGCACAGAGAAAATAATGGAGGGATAGATATGACCAATAAAGTTTACTTTATAGGAGCAGGTCCTGGAGATGTGGATCTGATAACGGTGAAGGGAAGAAATATACTGTCTGGTGCAGATGTGGTGATATATGCAGGATCTCTTGTAAGCAGGGAACATATGAAGTATTGCAAAGATAATGTGGAAATTTATAATTCTGCTTCCATGACATTGAAAGAGGTTATTGAAACCATAGATAAATATTACAGGAAGGGAAAAAAGATAGTGCGATTACATACCGGAGATCCTACCATCTATGGGGCTATAAAAGAACAAATGGATGAACTAAATAAGCTTGACATACCATATGAAGTAATACCGGGAGTAAGCTCTTTTACAGCAGCGGCTGCTGCAATAAAAAGTGAATTTACTCTGCCAAATGTCAGTCAGAGTGTAATACTTACGAGAATAGGAGGCAGGACGCCGGTACCTGAGAACGAAAATTTAGAAAAACTTGCATCTATAGGATGCTCTATGGCGTTGTTCTTATCTGTAAGTATGATAGACAAAGTAGTGGAAAAATTGAAAAAGGGTTATGGAAGAAATGTACCTGTAGCAGTTATTCAAAAAGCTACCTGGCAGGATGAAAAATGTGTAATAGGGACATTGGATGATATTGCAGAAAAGGTAAAAAATGAAGATATAACGAAAACTGCACAGATATTGGTGGGAGATTTTATTAGCTGCAGATATGACAACAGTTTATTGTATAATGAAAACTTTACACATATGTATAGAAAGGCAAAAAATGAAGATAGCGGTAATTAGTGTTACAGATGCTGGAGACAAAATAGCTGCAAAACTTGCAGAAGTTTTTTCCCTAGATCTTTATTCAAAAAACAACTGCAGTTTTAATTTGAAAAGTATAACTGAAATGGTTATGTCAAAATACAGGAAAATTGTATTCATAAGTTCTACAGGTATAGCGGTAAGAGCAATAGCTCCTTTTATAGAATCAAAGGATAGGGATCCGGCGGTAGTTGTAATAGACAGTTCAGGCAAATTTGCAATAAGCCTTTTAAGCGGTCATCTAGGCGGGGCAAATGAACTGACGATAAAGTTGGCGGATGTTTTAAAGGCAGTGCCGGTGATAACTACTGCTACAGATAATATGGGGATCAAGGCACCGGATGTTTTGGCCAGAGATAATGATCTTGTTATAGACAGTTTAAAGGATGCAAAATATTTAGCGGCGCTTTTAGTAAAAGGCGAAAAAGTTGGATTTGTAGATGAAGATAATTTAATAGACGTTCCCTATGGATACAGTTTGCAATTGGGAAATGTTCAGGGAATATTATGCATAACTCATAAGAAAAATTTGAATATGGAGAGTGTTAGAACTTTAAAACTTGTGAGAAAAAATATTGTGCTTGGAATTGGCTGCAGAAAAGGTTTTAAGCCTTCAGATATGATAGATAAAGTTGTAGAACTACTTGAAGATAATAATATAGATGAAAGAGCCATAAAATATATAGCTACTGCAGAAATTAAGGCCCAAGAAAAGGCTGTAATTGAGTTAGCACAGTATTTTAAGTGTAAGGTAAGGATATTTTCTTTAGAAGAGATAAAAAGCGTACAAAACAATTATAAAGGCAGTGATTTCGTTGAAGAATCTGTGGGGGTAAGGGCTGTGTGTGAGCCTTGTGTAGAACTTACTGGATCAGATCTGGTTACCGGAAAAATAAAGTCAGGTGGAATGACACTTTGTATTGGAAAACTTAAATATGATAAAAGGATGTGTTAGGTTTGGGCAAGCTTTATGTAGTGGGAATTGGGCCTGGGAGCATTGAAAATATGACTATAAGAGCCATGGGGGCAATAAAAAATAGCCAAATAATCATAGGATATACCAAATATATAGACATAATTAAGAGCTTAATTGAAAATAAAAAGGTTTTTTCTACAGGTATGAGAGGTGAATTGGATAGGTGCAGACAGGCTCTTCAACTTTCCAGAAATAATGTGGTTTCCATAGTGAGTACGGGTGATTCGGGAATATACGGAATGGCAGGTCTTATTCTGGAATTAAAAAAAGATGAACAGGTGGAAGTTATTCCTGGAATAACTGCTTCTTCTGCTGCAGGATCTGTAGTGGGAGCACCTCTCATGCATGATAATTGCAATATAAGCTTAAGTGATCTCATGACGCCTTATGAGCTCATAAAAAAAAGAGTGGAACTTGCAGCTTCTGGTGATTTTGTAATATCTTTTTACAATCCCAAAAGCCATGGAAGACCTTATTATTTAAAAGAGTGTATGGGTATTGTGAAAAAATATAGGGATGGCTCAACACCGGTGGCTGTAGTTAAAAATGCATTACGGGAAGGACAAGAATTTCAGATTTTTACCATGGATTCTTTTGAAGAAGACAAAGTAGATATGATGTCCATAGTAATAGTGGGTAACAGTAACAGCTATTTAAAGGAAGGTAGGTTTATAACTCCCAGAGGATATAAATTGATGGATTAAAGTGATTAATTGTGAACTATGAATTGTGCATTGTATAAGGGAGGTGGTGTGAATTGAGTAATTTAAAAAAAGGTATTCTGGTGGTCAGTTTTGGAACCAGCGTATTGGAAACATTTAAAAGCTGTATTGAAAATACGGAGAAGGAGATTAAAAAGAAATTTAGAGAATATGAAGTGAGAAGAGCTTTCACTTCGGGAGTAATAATCAAAAAATTAAAGAGGGAAATGAAAATTGAAATAGATAGTGTCCCGGAGGCATTGATTAAGATGAGAAATGATGGGTTTTCGAAGGTATATGTACAGCCTCTTCACATAATGCCGGGAGATGAGTATAACAAGATAGTGGTTGATGTAAGAAAATATTCAACTTTTTTTGATAAATTAGTGGTAGGAAGGCCTATACTATATAGAAAAGATGATTATATAACAGCAGCTGAAGCTTTAAAAAGTCAAATCCCCACCCTGGGTAGAAATGATGCAGTGGTGTTAATGGGACATGGCTCTACTCATCCATGTAATGCTTCTTATGCCATGCTTCAATATATATTGGATGATTTAGGATTGAAAAATGTTTTTATAGGTACGGTAGAAGGATATCCAACAATTGAAAACGTAATACTAAAATTGAAGAAGAATAGAATAAAAAAAGTCACTCTCATGCCATTTATGCTGGTAGCAGGGGATCATGTACTAAACGACATGGCAGGAAAAGGTAGTGGTTCGTGGAAGAGAATACTTAAAAATGAAGGTTTTGAAGTTGATGTGTATATTCACGGACTCGGGGAGAATAAAGATTTTCAAAAAATATATGTACAGCATGTAGAGGATTGTATAGGAGGCAATCCGCTTATGGGTAAAAAAGTTGGGATTTAAGTTATTTATTAAGGAGAGTCTTAATTATGATAGGATTGATTCTTGGAACTTGTGAGGGGAAAAAAATACTTTCGATGTTAAATGAATTTACGAGGGACATATTTGTATCTACAGCAACGGAATATGGAGCTTCTCTTCTGAAGGGTTATAAATACAGCTATATGAATGACAAACCTCTTAATCTTGAAAGACTTTTAGATGAGTTACAAAAGAAAAATGTAAAAATGTTGGTGGATGCATCCCATCCCTATGCAGTGGAAGTTACCGGAAATGCCATTGAAGCCTGTAGTAAGCTGAATATAGAATATGTAAGGTATGAAAGATCCTCTTGTATAGAAGAATTTAAAGATGAATTTAAAGTTGTAAAAGTAGAGGATTACGATGAATTGAAATTAAAACTCAAGGATATAAATGGTACTATATTGAATACTACAGGTAGTAGAAATTTAGATAAAATACTTGCATTGAATCTGAAAAATAGGATAATTTACAGGGTACTGCCTACTGTAAAAGTTTTAAGTGAATTTCATGACAGAAATATAGCATTGGACGATATAATAGCGTTGAAAGGACCTGTTAGTTATGAGTTGAATTGTGCTTTTATAAGGGAATATAAAGCTCAGGCCATGCTGCTTAAAGATAGCGGCATGGAGGGCGGCACATTTGATAAGATAAGAGCTTGTTTGGATTGTGGAATATATGCTTTTATAATAGAAAGAAAAAAGATGGACTATAATCGTGTTTTTCACAATGTGAATGATCTGGTAGAATATATAAAAGGGGCTATTAAATGATTTTTAGGTTAAGGTATAGTTAAAAGTTATTGGTAAAGGATGTATCTTATGGAAGCTGCAGCGGTTTATCCTGGAAGTTTTGGTGAAATACTTCAAGGGAAAATGGATGGTAAAGATATTTTATTATCTTGTCCTGTAAATATTTATACTGAAGTTAAACTTATAGAATGTGATGATCCTGTAAGGAGAATGAATTTGAAAAAGTCATCTGATTTTTTATTAAACATATTGAAATGTTGGGGATACGAAAGATATTATAAGAATATAGATATAGAAATAAATTCCCGGATTCCCCGTGGAAAGGGGCTTGCCAGTAGTACAGCAGACTTATGTGCAGTTTACTACTCTCTCATAAGCATGTTCAATAGAGAATTCAGTGAATCAGAACTTATAGAAAATTGTGTAAATATAGAGCCTACAGATAGTATAATATTTAAGAAAATGACTTTGTTTGAATATAAAAATGGAAAGTATAAATGTACATTAGGAGACTATATGTCTTATGATATACTTGCTTTTGAAGGAGAGAAAATTGTTGATACCGTGGAATTCAACCGTAGGAATTTACCGGAATTAAGTGACGTTGATGATTTAGTGCCTCTGCTTAAAGGGGCAATAATGGAGAAAAACCTAAGTAAATTGGCCTATGTGTCCACTGAGAGTATAATAAGAAATCAAAGAAGACTCTATTATGATTTCTTAGAGAGAGTAATCGATATAAAGGACAGGACTTCGGGACTTGGAATAGTGGGAGCCCATAGTGGAAATGTATTGGGTATAATATATGAAGATAGAGAAAAAATTGATTTTGGAGAAAAGCTGTTGAAAAAGCTAAAACTGAAGAATATTAAAGTATACAGGGTGAAGACGTTAAAAAAGTTTTAAATTAGCGAATTATTATGATTATGATAAAAAGGGAGTCGATGTTAATAATGGATAAAGGGTATATTCAAGTTTATACTGGAAATGGCAAAGGTAAAACTACAGCAGCACTAGGTCTGTCTCTTAGAGCCATATGTGCCGGCAAGAAGGTCTTTTTTGGACAGTTTGTGAAAGGTATGGATTACAGTGAACTAAAAGCAGGAGAATATTTGCCTAATTTTACATTAGAACAATTTGGAAGAGATGTCTTTATATTTGATAAACCCAGTGAGAAGGATATAAAAGTGGCTAGGGAAGGTCTGGAGAAAGTCAAGAAAATACTTAGTTCTGGGGATTATGATGTGGTCGTATTGGATGAGATAAATGTAGCTGTATTTTATAAGCTCTTTACTGTAGATGAGGTATTGCAACTTTTGGATATGAAACCTGAAAAAACAGAGGTTATACTAACTGGAAGGTATGCAGATCCTCAAATAGTTGAAAGAGCGGATTTAGTTACCGAGATGAAAGAAATAAAACATTATTATGTTAAAGGTGTAAAAGCTAGGAAAGGAATAGAAAATTAGTTTGTTTTGATAAAAGAAGTTTTGCCTGATGAATTTTATAAAATTTATCAGGTTTTAATTTTGCTGTTTACAAAAAGAAGAAGTTAAGTTAAAATTAAAAATGAGAATCAATATCAATTGCGATATATAAATTTTAGTCTCTATACCATGATTCGGATAAATTTAATTGAAAAAAGGAGGATTTTATTATGAGTATTTTGGTTATTGGAGGAGACAGGCTAGGGAACATAAAGGATAAACTAAGGGAAAATGGATTTAATAAAATAGGTCATGTCAGTGGAAGAAAAAAAGGTGACAGAAAAATAAAAATACCTGAAAATACGGATTTAGTATTGGTATTAACGGATTATATAGGGCATAACATATCTGAAATAATAAAAAACAAATCCAAGAGAAGCGATGTAACAATTATGTTCTGCAAACGATCTTGGTCCAGTATGTACAAAAACATAGGAGATTATATAAAACAGGTAAAAAAGTCCTAGAAATGTATTTAAATGGTCAATTACCTTATAGATTAATAAACTTATAAAAAAGTTATCTGTTAAAAAGTTTTTTGTAAGTTAATATTATTAAAAGCAGCAGTACTGAAATAAGTGCTATGGTACCTCCAGGAGCACTGTTTATATAATAGGATAGAAATAATCCCAGCATTATGTCTATAAATCCAAATATGATGGAAAATATAAACGTAAGTTTAAAACCTTTGTGAAGCTGGAGAGATGCGGCTACGGGCATGGCAATCATAGATGAAATTACGAGAATACCCAGTATTCTAATAGATACTGAAATAGTAGCGCCTACCAAAAGAGCAAAGAGGTAGTTTATGAGTTTTACCTTTATTCCACAGACTTTTGCACCATTTTCGTCAAAGGTTATATAGAGAAGTTGGTTGTATAGAAAAAATAAAGTCAAAACTGAAATTATACTTAAGGAGAATACTGTAAATAGGTCATTTTTAGATACTGTAAGTATACTTCCAAATAAATAGGAGTTGACGTTTGCATTTGCTTTTCCCGTACTTATAAGTACAATTGCAATGCCAACAGAAAGGGTAAGTACTATTACCAATATCAATTCAGCATATTTTTTATAATAACTTCTTAAAAATTCTATTGTCAATCCTGCAATGGAGGTAAATATAAAAGAAGTTAGTATGGGATTGTATCCCAATACTAGTCCTATTGCCACACCGGCAAGAGAGGAATGTGACAGGGTGTCTCCCATCATGGAATATCTTTTCAAAACTAGAAATGTGCCTACCGCAGGGCATAATATGGATATGAATATACCCGCAATGATTGCATTTTGCATAAAACTGTACTGTAACATAATTTCCCTCCAGTGAAAGTATTTTAATTTTTAAGAGCTGTTAATCTTTTATATTCCTCAATATTATATAGGGATATATTTCCGCTATCTATAGTGCATATTTGACTGGAATTTTCAAGAGCAGCCTTTAAATTATGTTCTACAGATAGTATTGTTATGGATGAATTTCTGTTTAAATTGCTTATTAACTTATATATATCCTTCTGACTTGGAATATCAATTCCTGTAGATGGCTCATCAAATATCAGTAGGTCTGGATGACCTATGAGCGCTCTAGCTATAAATATTTTCTGGCGCTGTCCTCCAGATAAATTTCCTATAAGACTATTCTTGAATTTGCTCATCCCCATAATATTCAAGCATCTGTCCACGGATGCTTTATCTTTTATCTTTAAAATTTTCATATGGCATTTAATTAACTCAGAAACTGTAATGGGAAATTGAGAATTAAAAGTTTCCATCATTTGAGGAACATAGCCGATTTTTTTTGTTGACACATGTATGGTGCCTTTTAAAGGATGTAACAATCCTAAAATCAATTTTATTAGAGTGGTTTTAGCGCTGCCATTTTCCCCTATAATTGAAACATAAGCTCCCTTTTCAATGTTTAAATTTATTTTATATAGTAAATAAGGTGGACTGCCAGTGTAGGAAAAAGTTAAATCTTTTATATGGATCATATTAAAATTCCTCCATTTGTTTATTGTTAGGTGCAACAGCGGTATGTATAGTCAAAATTATGAAGATATATATATTTGTATAGAATGCATTACCATATTATTATATAACTACTTGCAAATAATTTGCAAGTAGTTATATAATAATATGGTTTCTCTCATCTGTTAATTTATGTTGAGTTTTGTTTTTGTTTAAAGGGAATTTTGCTATGAAGGGTCTACTGGGTAAAGTACTTTTTTAACTTTTTCCGTCCCATAGGCATTTTTCCATATCTATATGTCCATCACTTTTAAAAGTAATTCCTTCCGATTTTAAAAGGTATCTTTGAATATCAGAGCTTCCAAATACATAGTCTGGTGAAAGACTTCCAGATCTATTGACAACTCTGTGGCAGGGGAGATGGAGATTATTGGGAGCATTTTTCATGGCCCAACCTACTATCCTAGCATTTCTGGGTTCTCCCAGTATGGCAGCTATTTGACCGTAAGTAGCAACTTTTCCCGGTGGTATTTTAGAAACTAAGTTATAAACTCTGGAAAAAAATTTTTTTGACAAAGACAACATCCCCCTGTATTTATAATTTAACATGTTTATTATAATGTAGATAATCTGAAATTACAATTTACCACTTAATCAATGATATGGTATTATTTTAATGTACACTTTAATATGCACTAATACAATACATAAAATGGCAGATGATATAGAAAATAAAGTAGGAATAAGAGTTTTGCATATAGCTGAAGTAACCGGTAAAAAGGTAATTGAAAAAGGATTGAAAAAAGTTGGACTGCTTGGAACTAAATTTACTATGGAAGAGAATTTCTATAAAAAGATGTTAAAGGAAAAATTTAATATTTTTGCTTTGAGTAAGTGATGGGGATTTCATATTTTTTGTCAGCAAAATATACTAAAAAATATTGACTAAATGAATAAAAAAATATATAATAATACCTGTTGATTGCAAAAATTAGTATGAGGTCCCTTGGTCAAGCGGTTAAGACGTCACCCTCTCACGGTGAAATCAGGAGTTCGATTCTCCTAGGGACTACCAAATCAGTGGTAGCAGTGTTTTGAAGGGATTCAGGACATTGTTATTTTTATGTTTAACACATTATAAACAAATCCACCTGTGAATTAATTGAAAGTATCGAGAAGTAGGATAAATTTATATTAAATTAATTTTGAGTATTGGAGGTTAATTTTATGGAAAGTCAAGTATTAGAGACTATTCGCAAGCGAAGAAGTATACGTAAATATGGGAAAGATCAAATTCCAGATGAAAAGCTTTCTCTAATTATTGAGGCTGGGCGTTTTGCCCCAAGCGGTGGAAATAATCAAACAAACCATTTTATAGTAATACAAAATAAAGAAACTTTACAGAAATTAAAATTAATGGTAGAAAAAGAATTCGCCAACATGGAGATTGAAGAAGGTATCTATAAAAGTATAAAGAATTCAATTTTGGCATCAAAAAAAGGTGGCTATGATTTCATATACAATGCTCCTACATTAATTGTGGCTGCAAATCAAAGGGAATATGGAAATGCTATGGCAGACTGCTCAGTTGCATTGGAAAATATGATGTTAGCAGCAGTGTCTTTGGATATAGGTTCTTGTTGGATAAATCAGCTTCACTGGTTAGATGATAATAAATGTATTCATGGATATTTAGTGGAACTGGGTTTAAAGGAAAATGAAACGATTTGTGGAGGACTTGCGCTTGGATATTCCCAAACGCCAGAAATGGCATGTCTCAGGAGAACAGGAAATGTTGTTACTTATGTTAAATAATTATAGCCTTAATTTTCTCAATCTATTAGAAATGATTGATTAAGGTTAAAATGAAAAAGTCTAAGAGTAGATAGGAAAAATGTCTCCTGATATAATAATATGTAAAGAGCAGATTAATTTTAACAAAAAGGGCGTAATTCTCCTATCTTCTATAAGTGGGAGATGAATAGTCCTTGTTATTTTAGGTTCGATGCCTAAAATAATAACTACTTGACGAACAATAAAAAAACAATTATGGAAAGAGTACTTCTGGAGTAAAAGTTATTGCCTTATAACAACTGGTGGTGTTCCAATTGATATAGTTAAGGAGTACATTGAAAATCAAGGAATGAAATGAGGTGAAAATGTGTTAAAAGCTTATAAATACAGGATTTACCCGAACAAAGAACAAAAATTGTATTTTGCTGGAACTTTTGGCTGTGTCAGGTTTATATATAACAAAATGCTGGCTGATAGAATTAAATCATACAAGGAAAACAAAGATTTGGATATTAAAAAGATTAA
>NZ_FXYI02000040.1:0-23790 GCF_900184915.1 Clostridium sp. HV4-5-A1G
AAATTTAGCTTTTAATTGGATATATTTTAATAATTTAGAAATTAGTACTTGAAATACTAATAATTTACATGTATAATAATGTTAGTTGAATTTCCAACTTTTTTAAATTCAATCTATGATTAGTGTCTGTGGTTGCAGGGCACGGTAAATTTAAATGCAACCACCAATGGACTCTTTATAAAATTGGGTTTCCTTTAATTGTATTGTAAAATAAGCATCTGTCATTTAGGGTGCTTATTTTACGTATGATTTTTAATTGCTTTTACAATCAGCAGCTTGATTTATCTGTGCTTGAAGCATATACTAAAATAATGTCGACAGTATACCGTAGATTTTATTGCTAAAGGAGGAAATAATGGATACTTACAAAATAAAACAACCAGTTTCATATTACAATCAGGTTTATAAAAATATAAAAGAAATGATTTTTGATGGTATTTTTAAACCAGGGGAAAGAATTTATGAGTCGAAACTTGCAGCTGAATTTCAAGTCAGCAGAAGTCCTGTAAGAGAAGCCATACGTTCTCTGGAAAAAGACGGACTTTTATGCATTGATAATAAATCTAGAATTACAGTATACAAGCCAACTATAAGAGATATTGAAGATATTTATGAATGCCGCCGTGCTTTAGAATCAATGGCCGCCAGATTAACTACAGTTAGAGCAAGCCAGGATGATCTGGATAAGATTGAAGATGTGTTGATGAGGACTGAGGAAAATATAAGGCGTTTTCATGATACCGACGAAAAAACCATTGTTTTGCTCAATTCTAAATTTCATAATTTAATTCTCTGCTTTAGCCAAAATAGCAGACTTCAAAAGCAGAGTGATGATTTAAAATCCCTTATTTACTTTTACAGATTTATAGATGTATATGGATATAAGCGTAGAATGGATATTTATAAATATCACCTTGAAATATTCAACTTTATTAAACAAAGAGATGAATCAATGGCTGCTCAGGTTATGGATGAACATCTGGCTAATGATTTAGAACATCTAAAAAAAGTTTTGGCTATTTAATATTGACAAGGAGAGTATAAAATGATAATTTTAACTGCATTGGAAAGTGTATTGAGTATAGTTTTAATGGTTTCTACAGGGTATTTTTTATGTCGTAAGAAATGGCTTGATCAAAAAGTTTCGAAGACTTTTTCAAAATTGGTCTGCAATTTAGCTATTCCATGTCTCATGATATCCCAATTTGAGGAAAATTTTAATAAAGATAAATTGATTACCATGGCAAAAGGATTGTATATCCCATTTGTCTCTATGGCAATTTGTTATGTAATTGCAGTGATAATTTCTAAAGTCATCAAAGTTAAAAAAGGCAGAATTGGCACCTTTAGATCTATGTTCTTTGTATCCAATTCCATATTCATTGGCCTGCCGGTGAACATGGCCTTGTTTGGGACAAAGAGTATACCTGATGTTTTACTGTATTATATAGCTAATACTGCATTTTTTTGGACAATCGGTGCCTATGAAATAAGCAGAGATGGACAAGATGGTACTGCTAAGATATTTTCAGTTAATACACTGAAGAGGATCATGTCGGCACCACTGATAAGTTTCATATTGGCAGCTGTATTGGTGTTGCTGAACATTCGTCTTCCCAAATTCCTCATGGATACGTGTAAATATTTTGGAAATTTAACTACTCCTTTAGCCATGATATTTATAGGTATAACTATTTATTTTGTCAATTTTAAAGAGTTAAAACTAGGGAAAGATGTGCTGGCGATAATTGTTGGAAGGTTTTTTGTTTGTCCGGTGGTAATGCTTTTATTATGTCACGGCTCAACTGTCCCCATGCTTATGAAAAATGTATTTGTGATTCAGGCTGCTATGCCCGTTATGACAAATACGGCCATAGTCTCAAGAAGCTATAATGCAGATTACAAGTATGCTACAGTGAATACGGTTATAACAACTATTGCGAGCTTGCTAGTTATCCCCACATACATGTTAATATTAAATTAAGTAAATTGTGTGATTTATAACAAATAGGTACTTATTTTGGAAAGCGAAAGTTCGATAAATATTATAGATTATTTTTACTACATTTAGTATAATGTTTTATAAAGAGTTTTATTGCTTGGTTATTTACAAAGGATTATTTGTTTATATAAATCGATATTCAGTTGATTGAGTGATTTAAAGGAGGCAGTGTAATGGGAGAAGCAATTGTAGTAACATCAGGTAAGGGCGGGGTAGGTAAAACTACTACTACGGCTAATATAGGTACTGGACTAGCTGCTTTGGGGAAAAGTGTTGTAGTAGTAGATGGAGATACGGGACTCAGGAATTTAGATGTGCTCATGGGTCTTGAAAATAGAATTGTATTTACTCTATTGGATGTAGTTGAAAATAAATGTAAATTAAAACAGGCTCTTATAAGAGATAAGAGATTGACAAACCTTTATCTTCTGCCTACAGCACAGACCAGGGATAAGGAGGATGTGAGTCCTCAGCAGATGATGAACTTGATCTATGAATTGAAAAAAGAATATGACTATGTGATAATAGATTGTCCAGCTGGAATTGAACATGGTTTTGAAAATGCCATAATAGGCGCAGATAGGGCACTTATCGTAGTGAATCCTGAAGTGACTTCTGTCAGAGATTCTGATAGGGTCATAGGGAAACTTGATTCTAAAGGATTGGAAGATCATCAGCTTATAATAAACAGACTGAATTATAAGATGACAAAAAGTGGGGATATGCTGGATGTAGATGATATATTAGATAGTTTGGCTATAAAACTCATAGGAGTAGTACCAGATGATAGAAATATAACAGTTTCAACCAACAGAGGAGAGCCGATAGTACTAAATGATAAAGCTATATCAGGACAAGCTTTTAGAAATATATCCAGAAGAATTACAGGAGAAAAAGTACCTATGATGGATTTGAGTGTTGGACAAGAAAGTCTTTTTTCATCTATAAAAAAATTATTTGGTATTAAATAGGGAGGTAAGACAATGGACTTATTTAAAATATTCTCCAGATCGTCTTCTAAGAATGTAGCCAAGGAAAGACTGAGATTAATATTGATACATGACAGGTGTTATATGTCTGAAGAAGTACTTAAAAGCATAAAAGAGGATATATTAAAAGTGCTCTCAAAATATATGGAAATAGATTGCTCGGAAATAGATGTGAAGATGACAACCCCAGAGGAAATAAAGGGGAATTCAGCTGCTTTAGTGGCTAGTATACCTATAAAAAAGGTTAAAAATAACAGATAACTATTGATAATTTATACATAGTTTTTTTATTTCCCTGTGGTATAATCATTATAGTTATACTGGAGGGATATATAAAATGCTTGAAAAATTTACCATAAGCAGAAGACTTTTAAAAGAACTTGATTTTCCTATAATTACTACTGTTATAATTATATGTTTATTTGGCAGCTTGAATATCTACAGCGCATCTCATGTAAGCTATGGTTCATATTATTTGAAGACACAGCTTATCTGGATAGCCGTAGGACTTATTTTAGTTTATTTGTTGCTTTTAATAGATTATTCTGTTATAAAAGATCTTGCTCCTTTAATCTACTGGTTTGGTGTATTTCTGCTTGTACTTAATTGTATCCCGTTTTTTAAATACACTGTAAATGGAGCATCTTCATGGATTAGGATTGGGAGCATTTCCATGCAGCCTTCTGAGTTTGCTAAAGTTGGAATTATATTGATGCTGGCAAAACAGCTGGATGACATGGAAGGAAAAATTAATAATTTTAAAAATATTGCTAAACTTACAATATATGCCCTTATTCCCGTGGTTTTGATTATAAGCCAGCCTGACATGGGAATGACTATGGTGTGTTTTTTTGCCGTTCTTGGGATATATTTTATAGCGGGATTGAATTTTAAAGTTATATTGGGAGGATTTTTGGGACTCTTTACTCTGGGAACAATTGCCTGGAAGTCATCGCTTATAGAGTATTATCAAAAGATGAGAATAGTATCTTTATTTAATCCTGAGAAATATCAGCAATCTTTTTCGCTTCAGGTTACACAGTCAAAGATAGGAATTGGCTCAGGGGGGATTTTGGGAAAGGGTTTTTTGAAAGGTACTCAGATTTCAGGGGGGTATGTTCCGGAATCCCATACTGATTTTATATTTGCTGTAGTAGGGGAAGAATGGGGCCTTATAGGATGTCTGGCGCTGATAATATTTTACATAATTATAGTGTACAGGGCTATAAAAATAGCTAAAGAATCCAAGGATATTTTTGGAACTATGGTGTGTATAGGAATAATATCTACCATTCTGTTCTCAATTTTTCAAAACATAGGTATGACAGTTGGCTTGCTGCCTATAACCGGTATTACTCTTCCCTTTATGAGTTATGGAGGTAGTTCCATTCTATCAGCTTTTATAGAATTGTCTTTGATCTTAAATATAGGTATGAGAAGAAAGAAAATTAATTTTTAGGGAGATAAGTATATTATGAAAATTGCTTTTATAGCGCATGACAAGAAAAAAGATGATATTGTGGATTTTGTAAAAAGATATAAAGATGTATTTAAAGATCACGAAATTTTTGCTACAGGAACTACTGGAAAATTGATAAGTGAAATGACTGGTTTAAAGGTACATAGATTCCTTTCAGGTCCTATGGGCGGGGATCAGCAGATAGGTTCGAGAGTGGCCCAGGGAGAAATGGATATAGTTATATTTCTAAGGGATCCGCTTACTGCTCAACCGCATGAACCGGATATTTCGGCACTGCTTAGGATCTGTGATGTCCACTGTGTACCACTGGCCACTAACTTGGGATCAGCAGAGGTATTTGTAAAAGCTTTAAAAAGGTAAAGTTGGATTTAATACTGAAACTCTTTGGTTTTGGTGTTAAATCCTTTTATTTTGTTGAAATTATAGGGAAGTTAATAGATGAGTAAAGTGGATGTAGTCATAATTGAGACTATATTTAAATATATATTAAATATGTGTATTTCAAAAGGGGGTTTTAAGATGGGGCATTATGATTCAGAATATGAAAAGTATTATAATTCCCTGAAAGGGAAATTGAATTATTCGCCTTATCGCAGCAGACTGTATGATAGAGGTAATTCCCGTACTAAGAGAACAAATTATTTAACTAAAAGAATTATAAGGGATTTAGCTGGGGTATTAATTTTATTTGTATTTATTACAACCTGTAAACTGCTTTCGAATTCTCAAAGTAAAAATGTATACAATTATTCTAAAAAGATTGTCAATGAAAATTATGATTATAGTAAATTGAAAGCTCAGCTGAAAAATATAAATGTGAATTATATTGGAGATAGAGTTAAAGATGTAGTTGAACAACTTAGAATAGATGAAAAAGATTAAGTTTTAAGAGGTATTTCTGTGATTAGGATGAGTAAATATTTTATTCCCTATGTAGTGTTTTTAATTATCATAGGTTATAAAGGACAGCTTATTTATACATTTATAGTAGTTTTTTTCCATGAGATGGTTCACTATTTTACAGCTAGATATTATAAATTCTCGGGATTTGACATAGAATTTATAGCTGTGGGAGCGGTTGTAAGGCTTAAGGATATAGATGAGGCATTTCCGAAAGAGGACTTGATAATTTCAGCTTCCGGACCAATTGCCAATCTGATCTTAAGTATATTTTTTTATTATATATATCAAATTTTTAACTCAAGCCTGTGGTATATGCTTTTTTCTATAAATCTAGTCATAGGCTTATTTAATTTGATCCCGGCTTTTCCTCTGGATGGAGGAAGAATACTTAGAAGTATATTGAATTTAAAAATAACCTATAAAAAGGCAAATAAGATAATGATGGTTTCAAGTGTATTTATAGGAATAGTACTTATGTTTTTTTATATATTATTATTTCTCAACGGGAATAGTAATTTTAATATTGGAATAATAGGGGTACTTATAGTAATGTCATCTTTAAAAGAAAGTGAGAGGGTGTCATATATAATAATGGGAGACATTGTAAAGAAAAAATATAAATTTATAAAGAGGGGTTACATTGAAAACAGGAATATATCCATATACCATAAGCAGGACCTGCTTACTGCAATGGGTCTGTTTGATAAAAGCAAATACAATATATTTATGGTGTTGGATGAAGAGATGAATGTAGTGGATGTAATCTATGAAGAGGAAATAATAGAAGCTTTGAAGTCATATGGAAACATGACTATAGAGGAATTTATCAAAATAAGTGAAACGGATGATTCCTAAGACAGACATATTCAAAGTTCAGAGTTCGAACTTAATTTAGATATTAGAGTTTGAACTTTGGACTTTGTTTTTATTCCCTGGGTTTTAAATTGTGTATGCTTATGCTAAAATATAGGGATGATATCTAAGAGGAGGATTATTCATGAATAGAATTTCTGACGACATATTGTTTAAAGTGGAAAAACCTGCCCGTTATACTGGCGGGGAAATAAATTCCTATATAAAGGACAAAAATGAGGTGGATATCCGATTTGCGTTTTGCTTTCCCGATGTCTATGAAGTAGGAATGTCCCACCTTGGGATGAAGATACTCTATTACATATTAAATGAAAGAAATGACACTTATTGTGAGAGGGTTTTTGCACCCTGGCCTGATATGGAAGAACTTATGAGAAAAAATAATATACATTTATACGGTCTGGAAAGTAAAGATTCAATATCAAGTTTTGATTTTATAGGATTTACCCTTCAATATGAAATGAGTTATACAAATGTTTTAAATATGCTTGATCTTGCAGGATTGTCTATCAGGGCCTCTGAAAGAGGTGAAAATGACCCAATAGTTATATGCGGTGGACCTTGTGCATATAATCCAGAACCTCTTTGGGATATAGCGGATTTATTTGCCATAGGTGAATCGGAAGAACAGATAAATGAAATCATGGATTTCTATAAAAAATATAAGGGCAGTAAATTGAAGTTTTTAAGGGAAGTATGTCATATAGGCGGAGTTTATGTCCCATCACTTTATAATGTAAGTTATAATGAGGATGGTACTATAAAGGGCTTTGAACCCGTTTATAAAGATGTACCTGCTAAAGTAACTAAGAGGATAGTGGAGAACCTCAATGAAGCAGATTATCCAGACAAACTTGTAGTACCATTTACTGACATAGTACATGACAGGATAGTTCTGGAAACCTTTAGAGGATGTACAAGAGGATGTAGATTTTGTCAGGCTGGCATGATATACAGACCTGTAAGAGAAAAAAGTGCTCCTAAATTATTGGAACAGGTGGATAAACTTATAAGGAGCACAGGCTATTCAGAAGTTTCGCTTACATCCTTGAGTATATGTGATTATTCAGATTTGAAAAATCTCATCTATAATTTTATTGAGAAATATTCAGAAAATAGGATTGGAGTTTCACTGCCTTCTCTCAGAATAGATTCTTTTTCTGTGGAACTTATAAATGAAATACAAAAAGTCAGAAAAACCGGACTTACTTTTGCACCTGAAGCAGGAAGTCAGAGAATGAGAGATATAATAAATAAAGGAGTTACGGAAAAAAATTTGATGGAGTGTGTGAGCAGCGCCTTTAAATCTGGCTGGTCTACTATAAAGTTGTATTTTATGATAGGGCTTCCTTATGAAACCATGGAGGATATAAAGGGAATAGCATATTTATCCGAAAAGGTGGTAGAAGAATATTATAGGATTCCAAGAGGGATGAGGAAAAAGGGACTTAAAGTAAATGTGAGTACATCTATATTTGTACCTAAGCCATTTACACCCTTTCAATGGGTACACCAAATATCCATGAAGGATGTAAAGGAGGAAATAAAAACGATAAGGACATCTATAAGGAGTAAGCACATAGTGTATAATTGGCATGAAACCCCTCTCAGCTATTTAGAAGCTGTGTTTGCCAGGGGAGATAGAAGAGTGTGTAATGTATTGATAAAAGCCTATGAAAAGGGAGCTAAATTTGACAGCTGGTCGGAGTATTTTAATTTTCATATATGGGAGAAGGCCTTCGAAGAATGTGGTGTAGATGGGGATTTCTATGCTTATAGAGATAGAAGTTATGAGGAAATACTTCCCTGGGATTTTATAGATACAGGAGTTGATAAAAGTTTTTTAATAGAGGAAAATGAAAAAGCCAAAAATGCACGTGTAACTCCAGATTGTAGACTTGGATGTAAAAACTGCGGTGTCAGCGTTAATTTGGGAGGGAAATGTTTTGAGGGAGCAGTATTTAATAAAATTCAGTAAAGGTGAAGATATAAAATTTATAGGACACCTGGATTTAATGAGGGCCCTGCAGAGAATGATAAGAAGATCCGGAATACCTGCAGAATATTCAAAGGGATTTAATCCCCATATAAATATGTCCATAGCACAGCCTCTTTCAGTGGGAATTTATTCTACTGGAGAATATATGGATTTGTATCTGGAAAGGGAGATTTCAGTAGACGAGATTATGAAAAAGTTAAATGACAGTGCACCTAGAGGAGTGGAAATACTGGAGGTCAATAAAGTAAAAAGGGCTGAAAATAAAAAGGTGTTCAAATCCATGGCACAAATAAGTGCAGCTGAGTATCTGATAAATATGGGATATAACAATACTGACAGATTGGAAAAAAATATGGATGATTTAATGGACATGGATCACTGGTATGATTTAAAGAGGACCAAAAGAGGAGAAGACAGGGTTGATATTAGAAAATTTGTAAAAAGTATGGAGTATACTGTCCAGGGCAATAGATTGCTTCTTCATGTCTTGATTTCCTGTGGAAGTATGGAAAATTTATCTCCACAGCTTTTAGTTCATTTCATACAGCATAATACAGAAAATGCAAATATGGAGCATTTTGTCAGCATAATTAGAAAAGAAATGTATGGAAAAATAAAGGAGGACCTTATTCCTCTTTATGAATATGTAAAACATATATGATAGAGAATAATTTTAAAAGGGAGGATTATGGTTGAGGGAAATATTTATTGAAAGGAGTGTAGAGCTCCTAAGAATTATTATAAGAGAAGAGGGAATTTTGAAAGAATGTCTTATGGAGGAGCAAAATGGCGGTGCCTACCCCGGAAATATATATAACGGTGTAGTGAAGAACATAATTTCTGCTATAAAGTGTGCTTTTATAGATATAGGGTGTGGTAAAAATGCTTATATGTACATGGATAGTAAGTTTAAGAATCTCAATTTGAAAAAAGGACAGAAAATTATGGTTCAGGTTGTCAAAGAAAGCTATGGGAAAAAGGGAGCTAAGGTTGTAAAAGACATAGGTATACCGGGCAAATATTGTGTTCTATATAATTATGGAAATAGTATACGATTTTCCAAAAAAATAAATGATGCGGATTTTAAAAAGAGAATAGAAAAAAATGTTAAACTGCCTGAAAATATAGGTCTCATGATAAGAACCGATGCCCAAAATGTGAAATTAGATGTTATAAACGATGAGATAAATAATTTGTACAAATGTTATGGTGATGTAAAAAAGAAAGGTATGTATTTCTTGAAGCCAGGACTGATATTTGAAAGTGGTGGAATACTTGGGGAAACCCTAAGAGATAAGTTAGATGACAGCAGACTTAAAATATACTTAAATGAGGAAGAGGACTACTCTTATACAGAAGAATTTTTAAAATATGTAAGTAATGTGGATGCAGAGATGATTTTGTATGACGGTAAAATGAATTTATTTTCAGCTTATAATCTGGAAAAAGAAATACTCAAATTGATAAACAGCAGGGTAGAATTAAATTGCGGCGGCTACATAATCATAAATAGAACAGAAGCTATGTTCGTAATAGATGTCAATTCTGGCAAAAATGTAAAGGGCAGTGCTATGGCCAAAACCGTGTTAGTTACAAATTTGCAGGCTGCGGAGGAAATTGCTAGGCAGGTAATACTTAGAAATTTAAATGGTATAATTTTAATAGATTTTATAGATATGGATGAAGAGTATAATAGAAAAAAAGTGTTGAATAAGCTGGAGAGTGGATTTCTAGATGATAAGAATAAAACTGTAATATATGGTTTCACGGAATTGAATTTGGTGCAAATAGCTAGAAAAAGAAAAGGAAAGCCAATATATGATTATATAGAGGAAAATTGTGTATGCTGCAGTGGGACTGGCAAAAAGCTAAAATTGTCCTATATCACTTTACTCATTAGAGATGAAATTTTGAATTTGAATGAGGGGAAAGGTGTAAAAAATATTCATATTCAAATTGGTTCATATTATAGAGATTCTGTAGAAAAAGATATCAGTGGGTTTGTGAAAAATATAGGTGCCGAGAGAATGGGAGTATATATTACTTATGATGATAAAGCATCCTATTATAGATTGGAACCACTTGTATTTGACAGTCAGCTGAATAAATTTAGAATGTTTAAGGTGAATTAAAAACCAATCTAAAAAACTTTACAAAAAAATATATATGTGTTAAAATGACACCTGTAGACCGCTCAAAAAAGGTTTTATAAACTATGTAGGTGAATATTTTACATATACCTTTTAGGCGAGACTGGATTGAGGAGGTGTTTTAAATGTATGCAGTTGTAGCAACTGGAGGAAAACAGTATAAAGTTTCAGAAGGAGACGTTGTTTACGTTGAAAAATTAGATGGTGAAGTGGATTCAACTGTTGAACTTGACAAAGTGCTTATTGTAAATAAGGATGATGCAGGAGTGGTTATTGGGAAACCTGTAGTTGAGGGAGCCAAAGTGAGCGCTAAAATTTTGGCACAGGGAAAATCCAAGAAGATAATAGTATTCAAGTATAAGGCCAAGAAAGATTACAGAAGAAAGCAGGGGCATAGACAGCCTTATACAAAATTACAGATTGAAAAGATCGATGCATAAATTATGATTAAGGCAGTATTTGAAAAAAAATCTGGCAATTTAGTTTCAGTTTCACTTCAGGGTCATGCAGGGTGGCCAAAACAAGGATATGATCTGGTTTGCAGTGCTGTTTCTGCCATATCACAAGGTACTGTAATTGGAATAACGGAAGTATTGAAATTAGAGCTTGATTATTCCATGGAGGAAGGATTTCTAAGTTTTTCACTGGAGGGTATGAAAAAAGAGGACCTCATAAAATGTCAGGTACTCGTGGAAACTATGTTGCTTGCTTTAAAAAGTATAGAAATTAAGTTTAGTAAATATATAAGTGTAAAAGTTAAGGAGGTGTAGTTGTATGTTGATTATGAACCTTCAGCTGTTTGCCCATAAAAAAGGAGTGGGCAGCTCAAGAAACGGTAGGGACAGTGAATCCAAAAGACTTGGAGTTAAATCTGCAGATGGACAGTTCGTTTTGGCCGGCAATATATTGGTGAGGCAGAGAGGAACTAAGATTCATCCGGGAAATAATGTGGGCAGAGGATCTGATGATACACTGTTTTCGAAAATTGATGGTGTAGTTAGATATGAGAGAATGGGAAAGACTAAAAAGAAAGCAAGTGTATACCCTGTAGAGGTAGAGGAATTGGTAGCTGAATAGTGTTTTATTAAGGCATCCTGGCAAAGGATGCTTTTTTAAAACTCGCAGGTATAAATATAAGTACAGAAGGGAAGTGAATTGAAATGTTTGTGGATACAGCTAAAATATTTGTAAGATCTGGCGATGGTGGAGACGGAGCCGTATCTTTTAGAAGAGAAAAATATGTTCCCCTTGGAGGTCCAGATGGTGGTGACGGTGGAAAAGGTGGAAATGTTGTACTTATAGTGGATACTAATATGACTACACTGCTGGATTTTGCATATAGAAAAAAATATGCGGCTGAAAAAGGTGGAAATGGTTCTGGTTCAAAGTGCTCTGGAAAAAACGGAGAAGATCTTTATATAAAAGTTCCTCTGGGCACGGTTGTAAAAGATGTGAGTAGCAACAAAATAATGGCTGATTTATCTCATGCCGGTGACAGGTGTTTAGTGGCAAGAGGCGGAAAAGGCGGCAGAGGAAATGTAAGATTTACTACTTCCATAAGACAGGCACCAAATTTTGCTGAGCCGGGAATGCCGGGTGAGGAAAGATATATAGGTCTTGAATTGAAAATATTAGCTGATGTAGGTCTTGTAGGCTTTCCAAATGTAGGTAAATCCACTCTTTTGTCAGTAGTTACTAAAGCAACACCTAAGATTGCCAATTATCATTTTACAACGTTATCACCTAATCTTGGGGTGGTTGATGTACCGGGAATTAAAAGTTTTGTAATGGCCGATATACCAGGTATAATTGAAGGGGCAGCAGAAGGTGTAGGACTTGGAACAGAATTTTTGAGACATATTGAAAGAACCAGGGTTCTCATACATGTAGTTGATATATCTGGGATAGAAGGAAGAAATCCCGTTGATGATTTTGTTAAAATAAATGATGAGTTGAAAAAATATGATGTAAAACTTTGGGATAGACCTCAGATAATTGCTGCAAATAAAGCGGATATGTTATATGATGATAAGTCCTTTGAGAATTTTAAAAATGAACTTAAAAAACTTGGATATACTAAAGTTTTTAAGATATCCTGTGCTACAATGAGTGGGATAAAAGAGCTTATGCAGGAAACAGCAAAGATGCTTGTTTCTATACCTGTTGTAGATATAGAAATAAATGAAGAGGATAGATTTGTACCGGAGGAAAAGAAATTTACTTATAACGTACGGAAAGAGGGAAATGTCTATATAGTTGAGGGAAGTTTTGTTGACAGGCTGCTTGATAGTGTAAACGTAAATGATCCTGATGAATTGAGATATTTCTACAAGGTATTGAAAAATAAAGGAGTTATTGAGGAGTTAGAGAATAAAGGAATTAAAGACGGAGATGTAGTAAGACTCAATGATTTTGAATTTGATTATGTCATGTAATTTATAAACAAATGGGGAGAGACATATGATTAAAAAAGCTATTTTTGGAGGAACCTTTGATCCAATACACATTGGACATATACACATAGCCTATGAGGCACTTTACAGGCTCAAGCTGGATAGGATAGTATTTATGCCAACGGGTAATCCACCTCATAAATTAAAAAAAGATATAACGGATGCTTTATTAAGGTACAATATGGTAAAAGATGCCATTAAATCAGAAAGTAAATTTACTGTAAGTGATTATGAAATAAATAGGCCAAATTTAAGCTATACCTATAATACATTAGAATATTTTAATAACCTGGAAAAACATACTCAATGGTATTTTCTTACCGGTATGGACTGTTTGATGGATATTCAAAATTGGAATAAAGTAGAAGACATATTTAAGCTGTGCCAATTTATTGTATTTAATAGACCGAACTTTCCAGCCTTTACTATGGAGAGTATAAGAAAACAAAA
This sequence comes from Clostridium sp. HV4-5-A1G, assembly GCF_900184915.1. Classification (NCBI taxonomy): domain Bacteria; kingdom Bacillati; phylum Bacillota; class Clostridia; order Eubacteriales; family Clostridiaceae; genus Clostridium; species Clostridium sp. HV4-5-A1G. The sequence continues at coordinate 13,300 of NZ_FXYI02000040.1, forward strand.
GAAAAAGATTGAAGACAGATATTCTACTGAAGTCATATATCTGGATGCACCTCTTTTGGATATCTCGTCTACTAATATAAGAAACAGCATAAGAGAGGGAAGAAGAGTGGATTATCTTTTGCCGGAAAATGTTTCTGATATTATTGAAAAATTTGGACTTTACAAGTAATGTTTATAATTTTAATTTTGGAGTGATAAGTGATGTGGAATGAGGAACAGATTATAGAGTATTTAAGAGAAAAACTTAAAAAAAGCAGATTTGATCACAGTCTGAGTGTAAGAGATACAGCTGTAAAGATGGCAAAAATCTATAATGCCGATGTTGAAAAGGCAAGAATGGCAGGGCTTGTTCATGATTGTGCCAAATACATGTCAAATGAAGAGATATTGAATATAGCAGATCAAAATAATATATGTATAGATGAAATAACAAGAGCTAATCCTCAGCTTCTACACGGTAGTATTGCTGCCATAATAGCAAAAAATATTATGGGGATTTATGATGAAGAAGTGTTAAATGCCATAAAATATCATACTACAGGTAAGAAGAATATGAATCTTTTGGAAAAGATAATATATATTTCGGATTATATAGAGCCTCTAAGAGATTTTCCAGGAGTGGATAAACTTAGGGAAAAAGCTCTTGTGGATTTAAATGCTGCCATGCTGGATGCCTTTAACAATACTATAGAAGTTGTTATAGCAAGGAATCAGCTGCTACATATAGACACAATTGAAGGAAGAAATTATTTAATTTACAGAACTTTGCATAAATAAATTCGTAAATGTAATTTTATAAAAATATTTAACACAGAGGACAAAAATTTGATATAATAGTGTTGTTGTATTGAAGAACATTATTTTTGATATATTTTATTAATTAGATTTTAGGAGGTTTTATTATGAAGAAGAACATAATAAGTACAAAAAAGGCACCTGGAGCTGTGGGTCCATATTCACAGGCTGTTAAGGTTGGGAACTTTTTATTTACATCGGGACAAATTCCATTGGATCCTGCAACAGGAGAGTTGGTTTCAGGGGATGTAAAAAAAGCTACTGAAAGATCACTTGAAAATATAAAAGCTCTACTTAAAGAAGCGGGAACATCCTTTGACAAGGTTGTGAAGACTACTGTATATGTAAAGAACATGTCAGACTTTGCAGCTGTAAATGAGGTTTATGCAAAATATTTTCAGAAAGATATGCCAGCAAGATCTTGTGTGGAAGTGAAACTTCCAAAGGATGCATTAGTTGAAGTCGAAGTAATAGCATTGGTAGATTAAATAGAACATATTTGAAGAGAGAGTGAACTTTTAAAAGTTCACTCTTTGAATATTAAATTTCATTTTGTATCAAGGCAGCATCAATGTAGAAAGGAATATTATAGTGGACGAAAATAAAATAGTATTTAAAGTAAAAACGGGAGAAGAGGGATTGAAATTAAGAGCATATTTAAAAAAGGTGCAAAAGCTTTCCAGCAGGCTTATAAAGGGGGCGGCTTTGGGTGGAAGACTGGAAATAGATAATAGAAGAGTAAAGTTAAATCATATAGTGAAGGTAGGAGAAAACATATCACTGAATCTTATAAAAGAAGAATCCCAAAATATATCACCCGAAAAAATGGATATACAGGTGGTATATGAGGATAAGGACATAATAGTTGTGAACAAACCACCCGGTATAGTAGTTCATCCTACCAGGAACTATCCCAATGGTACTCTGGCTAATGGGATTGTTTACTATTTTAGAGAGAAAGGTGAAAATTGCATAGTTAGATTGGTGAGCAGGTTGGATATGGGTACTTCAGGCCTTATAATAGTTGGAAAAAATCAATTTGCGCATATGTGTCTGGCAAGAGATATGAAGTGCAAAGATTTTGAAAAAAGCTATATAGCTGTTATCCATGGAAAAATGGAAGATGATGAAGGAATTATAGATTTACCTATATACAGGGATGAAAAAACTGGCATAAAGAGAGTGGTAGATGAAAGAGGGCAGAGAAGTATAACCCGTTACAAGGTAATAGATAATTTTAAAAATGATCAATTGCTGAGGATTACTTTAGAAACTGGCAGAACCCATCAAATCAGAGTTCATCTGAGTTATTTAGGCCATCCACTGTATGGAGATACACTGTACGGTACAGAAGATGATAGTCAGTATATAAAAAGACAGGCACTTCACGCCTATAGGCTCAAATTCCCGCATCCAAGGGGGAACAGGATAATGGAACTGGAATCTGATATACCCCGGGATATCATGAATTTGATAGAAAAAATAAGTTGAAGCTTTTAGCTATTTTTAAACATTTAAACTTCAACTTATCGTATATAATATAATGCTTTATTTTCTGCATATTTTTCATAAGTAAATTCCATTTGAATTCACAAATAATCTGATATAAAAAATCATTTACTTAGAGTATATATTTTTTTTACAGTAAAGATAGCTATTACGACTAACAGTGCTATTACAACTGGAATTGCATATTTATTCCTTATTATTATGTTTTCAATAATATCTGAATTCAATATCTGTTTTTCATCATGGCTGATGCCGCTTGAAAGGTTTAACTTTCCTATATTTTTTCCTTTAAAGTAGATATCAGCACTACTTACTACATCCCCTACCTTAAAAAGTTTAAAGGACAGATTTTCATTTTTAATACTTAAATGGGGAAGGGCTTTATCACCTTTTTCCTTTACATAATAAAAATTAGAATCTGCAATTAGAGGGACAGAAAGTTTATTTTTGTTATAGGTTGTAACTAAATCTCCCTTTGAATACAGTTTTACCAATTGAAAGTTGTTGAATCCAAAATTAAATAAAGATATTGAATCTGGAAAAAAAGTTTTATTTTTATCGTGAACTAAAGCTACGATTAGTGTTTCGCCATTTCTTGTAGCTACCGCAGTATATGAGTGGAGTGATTGAATTGTGTAACCTGTTTTACCGCCCTGGCACCCACTGTAGTAATACATAGATTGTTTTTGCACAAGCTTATTTTCGTTCCACACAGTTCTTGGCTTGCTGGACTTATTAGTAGGTGGAATGGTATAGGATATAGAGGTGGCAATTTTTGAGTATTCAGGATTTTTATGTAACTCCCTCATTATAAGAGATAGATCTCTTGCAGAAGTTTTGTGTTTTTCATTGAACAATCCAGTGGGATTTATGAAATTGGTGTTTTTTGCTCCTAACTCTTTTGCCCTGGTGTTCATTTTTGCTGCAAATTTGTGCAGTGAGCCGCTGATGTGTTCTGCTAGTGCTTCAGCACAATCGTTATCAGAGGCCAATAACAATCCATATAGTAGATCCCTGACGGTCAACTCTTCACCCGGAAAAAGGCCCAATCTGGTTCCCTCTACAGCCGGTGGGTTGTTACCGATTACTACTTTGTCATCTAAGTTTGTATTTTCCAATGTCAATAGAGCAGTCATTATTTTGGTGGTAGATGCCGGTGGATAAGCAGAATCGGGATTTTTAGCATACAGAATTTCACCGGTTGCTGCATCTAATACAACTGCGCTGTCAGCAGAAACAGAAGGAGGTGTTTCTTTAGCATAAACATTATATGAGCTGCCTGAACAGATAAGCAAAAACAGTAATATAAATGTAATTGTTTTTTTCATTTTTTCCTCCTTTGAAATTGTCTTTAGACAGTATACAAAAAAATAATATAAGTGACAAAAATTTTTTGAAACTGTCAATAATCTAAATTATAAACTTAAATATATTTTAATGCAAATTACAGCTGCTTTAAGAGTACAATGAGTTTTAAGTTTGATATTGGAGGAGGAGATATAATAAGATGAAAAATAAGAAAAAGATAATAGGCTCCGTTGTGATTTTGGCTGTATTTTTTGTATTCCTCATAGTGGGATACATCAATTCTAGACCAGTAAAAATCGATGAGAACAGCAGGGATATATTTGAAGAGGGAGCTACTTCTAAGGATTCCAATGAAACTGGGGATGACAATTATTCCAAAGAGATAACTGTTTATATAAATGGACAGGTTAAGAATCCAGGAGTGTATAAGCTGAAAGACAATAGTAGAGTGGAAAGCCTGGTAAAGGCAGCAGGTGGTTTTACAGATAAAGCTGACAGCTGTAGGTTAAATTTGGCTAAAAAATTAAAAGACGAGGATTATATATATGTAGATAGTAAAATAGGCAATACCTCTGGAGGCCCTAATTCTTCAGCACTATCTGAAAGTCAAATAGGCAGTGATGGTAAAATAAATATAAACAGGGCATCTAAAGAGGAACTTAAAACCATACCCGGTGTAGGGGACATAACTGCACAAAAAATAATGGATTACAGAGAACAGAATGGAGATTTTGCTTCTGTGGAAGATTTGAAGAAAATAGATAGAATAGGTGACAAAACTCTTGATAAAATGAGAGATAAAATAGATGTAAGATAGATTGTTTATTCAAAAATATTGTAAGATATTATATAATTGTAGTGGAGAATGGAGGTGGCGAGTGTGGCTAAAAGATTGACTGAGCTTACGAGGACTTCAGGATGAGCTGCAAAAATAGAGCCGGGGACTCTTTCGAGTATATTAGGTAAACTACCTAAAATAGAAGATAAAGATTTAATAGTTGGAATAGAGACTTCAGATGATGCCGCAGTATATAAATTAAATCAGGAAACAGCAGTAATTCAAACTCTTGATTTTTTTACTCCAGTGGTGGATGATCCCTATACTTTTGGACAAATTGCTGCAGCAAATTCTCTCAGTGATATATATGCCATGGGCGGTAAGCCTAAAGTGGCGCTTAACATAGTCTGTTTCCCTTCCTGTCTTTCAGTGGATGTACTGGGGGAAATATTAAAGGGAGGGGCAGATAAGGTTATTGAAGCTGGAGCTGTTGTAATAGGGGGTCATACGGTAGATGACAATGAACCTAAATTTGGACTGTCAGTTATGGGGCTGGTGCATCCCGATAAAATACTCAGAAATTATGGGTGTAAAGTAGGAGATAAGGTAATATTGACCAAACCCGTTGGTACGGGCATAATAAATACCGCCATAAAAGGTGGAATTGTATCCGACAATGCTTATGATAAGGCAGTTAAAATAATGTCCACGTTGAATAAATATGCAGGAGAGATAATAACAAAATATAATATAACCGCCTGCACGGATATAACTGGTTTTGGACTTATGGGCCATGGCTATGAAATGGCATCTGCGTCTGATGTAACCTTGAAACTTTATGGGAATAAAATTCCGTATATAAGTGAAGCTAAAGGATATGCGGAGATGGGAATTGTTCCTGCAGGTGCATATAAAAACAGGAAATATATAGAAGGCAAATACAGTATAAAAAATATTCCAGGATGGATGGAAGATATACTATTTGATCCGCAAACTTCAGGAGGCCTCCTCTTTACGTGTTCTGAAAGTGAAGCTTATAAAATCATGAATGAAACATGTGGGCTGGAGATAAAGCCTTCCATAATAGGTGAAATTGTACCTTTGCAAGGCAAGAAATATATAATTGTAGAGTAAAATTGGAGTTGTATAAGGAGGTTGTAATTTGGAGAAAAATAAGCTGTTGAGAAAGCTTCCTAAAATTGATGAACTTCTGGATCATGAAGTTGTAAAAGTTGAGTTGGCTGATACTATGAGAATACTTGTGATGAATTCACTCAGGGAGTCCATAGATTTTTACAGGAATCTCATTTTACAGGAAAAGATAGAGGATTTCTCAGAAGAAGAAATACTTGAAAAATTTAAAAGAATAGTTGATAAAAAAAAGGAATCGAATTTTAAGGGACTGATAAATGCTACGGGGGTTATTATACATACTAATTTAGGCAGGTCTCTTTTATGTGAAAATGCTTTAAAAAATGTAATTAATGTATCTAGCAGTTACAGCAATTTAGAATATAATCTGGAAAGCGGCACCAGAGGTTCAAGGTATAAACACGTGGAAGAAATAATTAAAAGGGTTACAGGTGCAGAGAGCTCATTGGTCGTCAATAATAATGCTGCTGCAGTACTGCTGGTTCTAAATACCATGTGTAATGGAAAGGAAGCTGTAGTATCTAGAGGACAGCTTGTGGAAATTGGAGGTTCTTTTAGAATACCGGAAGTTATGAAATTTAGTGGCTCCATTATTGTGGAAGTGGGAACTACCAACAGGACACATATTCAAGATTATGAAAATGCCATAAATGAGAATACAGGCGTATTTATGAAGGTGCATACCTCTAATTTTAAAGTAATTGGATTTTCGGCAGAAGTATCTTCAGAGGATCTGTCTGAGCTTGCAGCAGAAAAGGGAATTCCAGTTATTGAAGATATAGGCAGCGGCACTCTTATAGACTTTTCCAAATATGGTTTTAGCCATGAACCTACAGTGCAGGAAAGTATAAAGAGCGGTATAGATGTAGTTACCTTCAGCGGCGATAAAATGCTGGGAGGACCTCAGGCGGGTATAATTGTGGGGAAAAAGAAGTATATAGACAAGATGAAAAAAAATCAGCTTTTAAGAGCTTTAAGAGTGGATAAGATGACTCTTGCCGCTCTTGAAGCTACTCTTAATTATTATGTAGATGAAAAAGAAGCTGTAAGAAATATTCCCACTCTGTACATGATGCTCAGCAGCAGTGAGAATCAGAAAAGCAGGGCGCAGATCTTAAAAGAAAAGTTGGAGCAGAGAGTGCCTGATTTCAAGTTCACTGTGGATAGTGACTATTCAATGGTAGGCGGTGGTTCCATGCCTGAAGAAAAGATACCAACTTATGTAATCAGGACCAGAAGTAATAGAATATCTCCCGAGGAAGTAGATAGGAAATTGAGAAGGGCTGATATTCCCGTAATTGTACGTATAGCTAATGACGAAGTTGTAATGGATTTAAGAACTATATTAGACAAAGATTTTGATACTTTGGTAAATGAATTCGCAGATTTGTAAAACTCTTGTATTGTGTTTATCGGTTTAAGTTTGGAGGGAATTTGTATGAAGCACATTATAATAGGAACAGCAGGTCACATAGATCATGGTAAAACTACACTCATAAGGGCTCTCACGGGGAGAGAAACCGATACCTTGAAAGAAGAAAAAGAAAGAGGGATATCCATAAACCTTGGATTTACTTTTTTTGACTTGCCCTCCGGGAAGAGAGCTGGAATTATAGATGTACCGGGCCATGAAAAGTTTATAAAAAATATGCTGGCGGGAGTAAGTGGAATAGATCTAGTGCTTATGGTCATTGCAGCAGATGAAGGAGTAATGCCCCAAACTAGAGAGCATTTTGAAATACTTCAGCTGTTAAATGTAAATAAGGGCATTATAGTAATTACTAAAATTGATTTAGTTGACAAGGACTGGCTGGAAATGGTAGTGGAAGATGTAAAAAATGAATTTAAAGGAACTTTTCTGGAGGACGTTCCCATTCATAAAGTTTCCTCGAAAACAAAAGAGGGATTGGATTCTCTAATAGAGGATATAGATAGGCTTACAGATGTTGTACCTGCCAGAGATACTGTCGGTCATTTCAGGCTTCCTGTAGACAGGGTATTTTCAGTGAGCGGATTTGGAACTGTTGTAACGGGAACTATAATTAGTGGAAAAATTAAAGAAGGGGAAAACGTACAAATATATCCCTCAAAAATAAAATCCAAGGTAAGGGGAATACAAGTCCATGGACAGCAGGTGAGAGAAGCAGAAGCAGGTGAAAGGTGTGCAATAAACGTAGCAAATGTTAAAACCTCTGATATAGACAGGGGAGATGTGGTGTCTGTAGAAAATTTTATGGAACCTTCCCTTATGGTGGATTGTAAATTATACTATCTTAAAAGTGCTTCAAGACCTTTGGAAAATAGACAGAGGGTGCGATTGTATCATGGTACCAGTGAAATTATATGCAGAGTGGTAATACTTGACCGTGAGAAAGTAAATCCAGGTGAGGAAGCTTATGTCCAGCTCAGACTGGAAAAACAGCTTACATCCCAGAGAAATGACAGATTTGTAATAAGAAGCTACTCCCCAATGTATACCATAGGTGGAGGTACTATAATAGAGCCAGTGGCCAGAAAAGCCAAGAGATTCAATATGGATTATGTAGAAGAATTGAAATTAAAGGAAAGTGGGAAAACTGAAAGCATACTTGAAAATACAATTAAAAATTTAAGCAGCACTTATCCCGGAAAAGAGGAAATATTGAAGGCTATTGGGAAAAAGGATGATAATATTCAGGAGGAACTGAAAAAACTTATGGAAAATGAGTCCATAGCAGTGCTGAACAAAGGCGATAAACCAGTATATATTCACAGGGACTTTTTAGATAAAAAGGTTGAAATGCTGCAGGGCATTTTAAAGGATTTTCACAGTAAAAATCCTTTAAAAAGGGGTATGTCTAAAGAAGAGATTAAAAACAGGGTATTTGGAAATAAAATAAAGCAGAAAATATATGACTATATAATAGAATTGCTGAAGGGTAGAAATGAAATAAAACTTTATGGAAATTTCATATCCCTAGAGAATTTCAAGGTGGAATATACTCCGGCACAGAATAAAATTAGAGAAAATATACTATTTCAATTCAATAAAAGTGGATTTATTCCGCCTAAATATCTGGAATTGGAAGCTGGCTGCGGTGACAAGAGAAATTTCGAAATGGTATTTGAATCCCTGGTGGAGGATGGGGACATAGTAAAAGTTGGAGAAAATTGTTGGTTTTTATCTAAAGACTATGAATTGGCTAAAAATGTCGTAATAAATTTTATAAAGACCCGGGGAAGTATGTCCCTTGCCCAACTGAGGGATGAATTAAATACTAGCAGAAAATATGCCACAATACTTATGGAACATTTTGATGGCATAAAACTTACGAAAAGAGTGGATGACGAGAGAATTCTTTACTAATATCCGGAAAATGCTGTATGTAATTAATACATTGAGGTTATAGTAAAGATGAAAGTACTTATATAAAATATTTATGAAATGTATAAAATTATTTTATAGATTACTATTTCATTAATTTGTTGACATTATAACAGCATTTCACCTATAATAATACTTGTGCTTTCAATGGGAGTAGATAGGTGCTGGTGTGCCTGCCGGTCTTCAAAACCGTGTTGCCGTGCTAAGACCACGACGGGTGGGTTCGATTCCCACATATTCCCGCCAGCTTATACTACTAAAACCATTGAATTTACTTGATTTGATTATATATTTATGGGGATTTAAAAGGATACTTTTACAATGGAAATATTGTGAAAGTATCCTTTTTGTACTTCGAATGCCATTTAGATACCAGTGAAAGTGCTAACGAACGCATAAGGCTGACAATAGCTCCCTTTGTAGCTGAATAATCGATGAGTAAATTATGGCCTTGGTGCCTTGGTAAGCTACAATTGAAGCTGTATTTATAATCGAATCTCCACATATATTCAAGACCAGGTTGAACAGATTGATGATGAGGTGGAAAAGCTATTGGGGTTTTTCTACATTGAGTTTTGTAACCTAAATATGGATATGGGCAGAGACAGAGGTAATGTAGCATAAAAATCGGGAATAAGTAGCTCAATTTTTTATAATTTCACCTAAAAATGTTGAGCCTAAAATAAGGAGACCTCCTATTATTTGAATAAGTGTCATAGTTTCACCTAAAAATATGGCAGAAATAAATACAGCTGAAATTGGATCTATGTAGCTTAAGATGGCTATAGATTGTCCATCTAATTTTTTTATAGAGGTAAAATAAAGTAAATAGGCTATGCCTGTATGTAAAATACCTACTATAAATATAAAAACCAAGGCCTTATGACTTATCTCGCCAATATGGATGTTGTTTTTATAAAGTATACTGATCAGCAGTACTACAGCTGCTGTTATAAGCTGGATCAGCGTGGTTTCAAAACCTGATAAATTTTTAATAAATTTATTCATTAAAATCACACTGGCATAAAGGACTGCACCCAAAATTCCGTAAGATATTCCTTTTAAATGATTATAGGATCCTGCTGTTGCGGCATTATTGCCAGTATTGAGAATTAAAAATAGTCCTGCAAGTGCCATAATAACGCATCCGGTTTTGAGCGGTGTAAGCTTTTCCCTGAGAATCAGGGGAGATAATATTATTACAAACACAGGAGCAAAATAATAGCTGAGAGTTGCAATGGATACTGTGGTGTACTTGTAAGCCTGAAACAGCGAAATCCAGTTTAATCCGAGGGCTGTTCCTGATATCAGAAGAAGCAGGAGATTTTGCTTTATTGATTGAAAGGAGATTTTTTTCTTTGTGAGATAACACACGCAGACTAAAAATAAGCTTCCAATAAAAGATCTGAAAAAGGCGAGTTCTGCAGAGGGTAAGTTTATATTTTTTACAAATACACCAATACTTCCAAATATAAGCATGGATGTGATAATATTGAGTTTAGCGTTCATTTCCGTTTCCCCCTAAAAAGTTTTATTTTTAAAATGTCTACAGACTAATTATAAAATAAATATCTCTATATAAAAA